>NZ_JBGFFG010000065.1:0-11182 GCF_056175765.1 Pseudoxanthomonas sp. LjRoot204_2
CTCGTGCGCGTTGCAGGAAGCCTGCAGCTGAAGCCCGGGCAGCAGGCCGCCTTCGATGCGGCACTGACGGCGTTGCGCGAACGCCAGGCGGCGCGCATGGCACAGGCGCAGCAGCGCGGGGGTGCCAGCATGTTCGGGGGACCGGGCGGCGGTCCGCGTTCGGGTGGCAATGCGGGGGGCGGCGGCGCGATGCAGGCGCAGATGCGCCAGCGCATGGCCGAACGCATGCAGCAGGATTTCGCCCCGTTCCGCGCCACCCTGGATGACGCGCAGAAGCAGCGCTGGGATGGCGAGCTGCGCACCTTGCTCGCGGCCAAGCGCGCGCCCGTCTACAAGCTGGTCGACGGCAAGCCGGAGATGGTGCAGGTGCGCGTGGGTGCCAGCGACGGCACCAGCACGGAAGTATCCGGACCGGTGAAGGAAGGCGACGTGGTGGTCGTGGGCGAGCGCGCGAAGGAATGAGCATGCCGTCCGCAACTGCCGGCGACCGCGTGCCGGTCATCCAGACGCACGCGCTGGGCAAGGTGTATTCCGCCGGGACCGAGGCTGAGGTCGTCGCGCTGCGCGGCGTGGACATGCGCGTGGACCGCGGCGATTTCGTCGCGATCATGGGACCGTCAGGCTCGGGCAAGTCCACGCTGATGAACCTGATCGGCTGCCTGGACACGCCCAGCGACGGGCGCTATCTATGCGACGGCATCGACGTGGCGACACTGGATGCCGAACAACTGGCGATCCTCCGCCGCGAGAAGATCGGCTTCGTGTTCCAGGGCTTCCACCTGCTGCCGCGCATGACCGCGCTGGAGAACGTGGCGATGCCGCTGGGCTATGCGCAGGTACCCCCCGGCGAACGCGCCGAGCGCGCGCGCCAGGCGCTGGCCGCCGTCGGCCTGGCCGAGCGCGCCGGCCACCGTCCCAACGAACTGTCGGGCGGCCAGCAACAGCGCGTGGCCATTGCGCGTGCGCTGATCAACGAGCCCCCGATCCTGCTGGCCGACGAACCCACGGGCGCGCTGGACAGCAAGACCGGCGAAGAGATCCTTTCGCTGTTCAAGCGCCTGCGCGACGACGGCCACACCGTCATCCTGATCACCCATGACGCCGAAGTCGCCGCGCATGCCGACCGCATCCTGGTGATGCGCGATGGCGAACTGCACGAAGACCTGGATCATGCGGGAGGCCGGCCATGAAGTTCTCCGACATCCTGCGCACCGCGCTGCATGCGCTGCGCGGCAACTGGATGCGCAGCGCGCTGACCTCGCTCGGGGTCATCATCGGCATCGCCGCCGTCATCGTCATGGTGTCGGTGGGCCAGGGCACGCAGGCGGAAATCGACAAGCTGGTCTCCGGCCTGGGCTCGCAGCGCCTGGACATCAGCCCGGGCGCGGGCCGCGGTCCCGGCGGCGGTGGCGTACGCATGAGTTCCAGCAGCTTCTACACGCTGAAGGAAGGCGACGTGGAGGCGATCCGCAACGAGATCCCRGAAGTGCAGTACGTGGCGGGTGCCTTGCGGGGCAATACGCAGATCGTGTTCGCGGAGAACAACGCATCGACCAGCTGGCAGGGCGTGCAGGCGGATTTCTTCGACATCAACGGTTGGGTCATCGCCAATGGCGAGGGCTTCGATGCGCAGGACTACTCCAGCGCCGGCAAGGTCGTGATCCTGGGCGAGACGGTGCGTCGCACGCTGTTCGGCGAGGACAGCGGCGTCGGCCAGACCGTGCGCCTCGGGCGCGTGCCGTTCACCGTCGTGGGTACCCTGGCGCCGAAGGGGCAGGGGGGATTCGGCCAGGACCAGGACGACGTGATGATGGTGCCGCTGGAAACCGCGCGCCGGCGCCTGCTCGGATCGATGGGCCTGCCGCCGGGCGCCGTGATGCAGGTGGCGCTGACGGTGGCCGATGCCAAGGACCTGAGTTACGTGCAGGGCGAGGTGGAGGCGCTGCTGCGCCAGCGGCACAAGATCAATCCGGGCGAAGAGGACGACTTCAACGTCCGCAACATTTCCGAGATCGTCGCCACGCGCACGGCCACGACCAAGCTGATGTCGCTGCTGCTCGGCGCAGTGGCGACCATTTCGCTGATCGTGGGCGGCATCGGCATCATGAACATCATGCTGGTGTCGGTGACCGAGCGCATCCGCGAGATCGGCCTGCGGATGGCGGTGGGTGCGGGACCCGGCGACGTTCGCCGGCAGTTCCTAGCCGAGGCGATGTTGCTGTCGCTGGGTGGCGGCGTGCTGGGTATCGTCATCGGTGTGGCCGGTGCGCTGCTGGTGGGCAAGTTCAGCGACCTGCCGGTGGCGTTGAACGGGCAGGTCATCGGCCTGGCGGCCGGCTTCTCGATCGCCACCGGCCTGTTCTTCGGCTACTACCCGGCGCGCAAGGCCTCGCAGCTGGACCCGATCGAGGCGCTACGCTCGCAATAGGCCGTCGGGGGCTGGTGCGCTGCGGTCGCGGGAGTATGCTGGATGCCCGTCGTGCCCACCGGTCCCGCGCCATGAGCCCGCATTCCTCCCGCCGGCCGCTTGCATTGGCGATCCATGGAGGCGCCGGCGTCATCGAACGGAGCAGCCTTGGCGCCGAGGCCGAAGCCGCGATCCACGCCGACCTCGCGCGTGCGCTCGATGTCGGGCACGCCATCCTCGCCACCGGCGGCAGCGCGCTGGATGCGGTGGAAGCCGCGGTGACGGTGCTGGAGGATTCTCCCTACTTCAACGCCGGTCGCGGCGCGGTGTTCACCGCCGAGGGCCGGCACGAGCTCGATGCGTCGATCATGGACGGGCGCCATCGTCGCGCGGGCGCGGTGGCCGGCGTCATGACGGTACGTCATCCGGTGCGCTTGGCGCGGCGCGTGCTGGAGGATTCCCCGCATGTCTTCCTGATCGGCGATGGTGCGGAGCAGTTCGCCGATACGCAGCCCGGCATCGAACGCGTGCCGAACGGCTGGTTCTCGACCGAGGCGCGCCGCATGCAGTTGCGCGACGCGCAGCAGCGCGAGCAGCAGGCGTGGAACGGCAACGACGATCTGCGCGGACGCTACTTCGGTACGGTCGGTGCGGTGGCCCTGGACAGTCGCGGGCACGTCGCGGCTGCGACGTCGACCGGCGGCATGACCAACAAGCGCTGGGGCCGGGTGGGCGATTCGCCGGTGATCGGCGCCGGGACCTGGGCCGATGCGCGCTGCGCCGTCTCGTGCAGCGGGTGGGGCGAGTTCTACATCCGCAACGCGGTCGCCCACGACATCGCGGCACGGGTCGCTTACCGGGGCGATCGCCTCCACGACGCGGTGGAGGATGTCGTCCTCGGCGATGTCCCGCAGCATGGCGGCGACGGCGGCGCCATCGCGTTGGATACCGATGGCAATGTATCGCTGGTGCTCAACACGCGTGGCATGTACCGCGGATGGGTGTTGCCGGACGGCACGCGGGGCACCGCGATCTACCAGGAGGCCTGATGCCGGCGGCACCGGGCGGGAACGAAGTCACGCTGACGCACGAGGACTATCGCGCCCTCCGTGCGCAGGCGTTGCGGTTGTGTCGGCGTGCGCATGAAGCGGACGACCTGGTGCAGGAGGCGTTGCTCGCGGGACTGCTGGCCGGGCGGCACGATCTGCCATGGCTGTCGGGTGTCGTGCGCCACCAGGCCGCGATGGCTGCCCGCGCCGCCGGACGTCGCCGCCGGCGCGAGGCCGAGGCGGGCCTGTTGGCCGGCAGCGAAGAAAGCCCGTCGCCACACGCCCCCACCAGCGGTACCACCGCCTGCCCGCCGTGGCTGGCCGCGTTGCCGCCCTCCGCACGCAGGCTGGCGATACTCGCGCTGCATGGCCTGTCGGCGGACGAGATCCGCTGGATCCTGCGCATCGAACCGACCGCTTTCCGCCAGCGCCTGACCCGCATCCGCAAGGCGCTCGCCGCACAGTCGCCGGCAGCGCGTGCGGAAAGCATCGCGCTCGCGCACCAGCGCGATCCGGCGCGCAGCGTGGACCTCGCCTTCGGCCTCGCCCGGCGCGCGCTGAAGGCGGCCATGCAGGCTGGCGAGGGGCTGGGTACGCATGATCCGGACGGTCATCTGATCCTGATCGATGCCGGTGCTCACACTTCGCCTTCCCGCGGCAACGTACGGAAGGGAATCACACAGGAGGACATCCCATGCTCGGACACTGCAAGGTAGGCGCCATTGTGTTCTTCGTTTCCGACCTGGCCCGGTCGGTGGGCTTCTATCGCGACACCCTGGGCCTGCCCATCGCCGCGATGGACGGGCATGACGGGCCGTTCGCGATGGGCGAGGTGGGCGAACTCGCCCTGGTGCTCATTCCACGGCCTGCGCGCGCAGGCGAATCGCCAGTCGTCGTCTTCAGCCTGGACGGGGGCATCGATGACCACGCGGAAGCGCTGGCTGCGAAGGGCGTGGACATCGTGGTGCCGGTCAGCGAATCGCCCGATGGCGGACTGTCGCTGGATTTTCTCGACCCCGATGGCAACGTGCTGAGCCTGCACCAGAACGAGGGTGCGCCACGGCGGCGATGACCGCGCGATTCTTCCGCCGATGCGAACCATTCCCATGGCTACCGGTGGCAGGGTTCCGGCGCGCGACAGAGGAGAAAATGTTAGCTGAAAATCCATATCTAGAACGAAAATTACAAGCTAGATTCGACCCACTGCGCTGTCCCGCGCGGCAATCACAACACTCGGAGTCGGATCGGCTTATGAAGAAGAATCGCATGGCGGTGTGGGTGGGTTTGGCACTCGTGACGATGGGCGCGGCGCAAACCGCGAGCGCGGGTGGCAGGCCGGATCTGGTGATCAAGGGATTGAAGGCGGGCCAGCCGCACGTCAGTGGCGAGTTGCTGGTGAAGTATCGCGATGGCGCCGTGCTGGCCGACCGTGATGCGGTGGTGCAGGGCCTCGGTGCGCAGAAGCTGGAGACGGTGCGTCGCGGCAATGGCCGCAGCGGCGAAATCGCCCTGCTCAAGCTGCCAGGCAACGTGGATCTGTCCGCCGCCGTGCAGGTGCTGAGCGCAGACCCTGCCGTCGAGTACGCCGAGCCCAACTGGACCTACCAGCACAACGCGGTYTCCAACGACACCTATGCCACCAACGGGTCGCTGTGGGGCATGTACGGCGATGCGGGCACGCCCGCCAACGTCTACGGCTCGCAGGCGTCCGAGGCCTGGGCCGCCGGCCGTACGAGCTGCGGCAATGTCGTGGTCGGTGTGATCGATGAAGGCATCTACTTCAATCATGAAGACCTGACCGCGAACATCTGGACCAATCCCTACGACCCGGTCGATGGCGTGGACAACGACGGCAACGGCTACGTGGACGACGTGCGTGGGTGGGACTTCGACGGCAACACCAACGACATCAACTCCGGCGGCGCCAACGACGACCATGGCACCCACGTGGCCGGCACCATCGCCGGTGTCGGTGGCAATGGCAAGGGCGTGGCCGGCGTGTGCTGGAGCGGCGTGAAGCTGATCAGCGGCAAGTTCCTCGGCCGTCGTGGCGGCAGCACGGCCAATGCCATCAAGGCGCTGGACTATTTCACCGACCTGAAGACGCGTCATGGCCTCAACCTGGTCGCGACCAACAATTCGTGGGGCGGTGGCGGCTACTCGCAGGCGCTCAGCGATGCCATCGACCGGGCCGGCCAGGCGGAGATCTTGACGATCGTCGCGGCAGGCAACGACAGCGTCAATTGCGAAGGCAACACCTCGGGGGCGTGCTACCCGGCGTCGTATCCCAACGCCAGCATCATTTCGGTGGCGGCGCTGCGGTCCACCGGCGCGCTGGTCTACAACTACGGTGTCACCACGGTGGACCTGGGCGCGCCCGGTTATGGCATCTGGTCGACCGTGCCGAAGGCATCGAAGGGCAGCGTGGTCTCCGGTTATGCCAGCTACAGCGGCACCTCGATGGCCACGCCACACGTCACCGGCGCGGCCGCGCTCTACGCGTCCACGCGTCCCGGCGTGACGGCGGCGCAGATCAAGGCGGCGATTCTCGGCGCCACGGTGCCCACGCCGTCGCTGCAGGGCAAGACGGTCACCGGCGGACGCCTCAACGCCAGCGGCTTCTGATCCGCGCAGGCGATGCAACGAAGAAGCCCGGCATCGCCGGGCTTCTTTTTTTGTGCGGACGCGCTTACTTGAGATAGGGCGCGATCACGCGCTGCCAGATGACGTAGCCGGCACGGTTCATGTGCAGCCGGTCCTCGATGAACAAGGATTCGTCCGGCTGGCCGCTGGCGTCCAGCATGGGCGTGAAGATGTCGATGTAGTCCACGCCCAGGCGCTTGGCTTCCGCCGCGATCAACCCGTTCGCCTCCCGCTGCACGGACAGCAGCTGCGCACGCGACGGGCTGGGTTTGTTGCTGATGTACGCGATCCTTGTTTTCGGCAGGTCGCGGCGCACGCGTTCGACGAAGGCGATGAAGTCCGCATGCAGTTGCTGCGGCGTGCGCCCCGCGTTGAGGTCGTTGTCGCCGGCATAGATCAGGATCTGCCGCGGCGCATACGGCACGACGATGCGGTCGGCATACCACGTGCTGTCGCGCAGTTCGGAACCGCCGAAGCCCCGGTTGATCACCGGCACGCCCGGGAAGTCCTGCGCCAGCGTGTCCCAGAAGCGGATCGACGAGCTGCCGATGAACAGCACGCCCCCGCGCGGCGGCGGCGACTGCGCGTCGGCCGCCTCGAAGCGCTGCATGTTGGCTTCCCAGGCCGGGCTTGAGACCTGTTCGGGGATCCGCGGTGCCTCCTTGGCTGAAACCGGTGTCGCTGCCGTGGCCGGGGTCGTTGGTTGGGTTCCGGCACAGGCGGCCAGCAGTGCGACCAGCGCGGAGGCGATCAGCGGCAGGCGTACGGTATTCAGGAAGGGCACGAGGGGGAGGTCTCCTTGGAAGCGGGCAAGCTAGTGGACCAGCCCGTTCCCGGGGATGCAAACCGCTGGCGAGGCGGCCCGAGATCGCCTTGTGGCAAAATTGGACCCTTGGGCGCAGTGCATGCGCCGGCTCCACCCGACACCTCCCTCTGCTGGATCCGGCTTCGGCCCGACCGGCCGGGGCCGATGCGGGACCCCTTTCCGCCTCAACCCGCCCCATGGCAGACGAAACCGGACACTTCCCGCGCGGCCCCGGCCGCATCCTGAAAGCCACCGTCTGGTCCCTGCAGGGACTGCGCGCGGCGTGGATGCACGAATCCTCGTTCCGCCTCGAGGTCTACCTGCTGGTGGTGATGGCACCCTTGGCGCTGTGGCTGGGCGAAACCGGCCTGGAGCGCGCGGTGATGATCGGCAGCTGCCTGCTGGTGCTCGCGGCGGAACTGCTGAACTCCGCGGTGGAAGCGGTGATCGAGCGCTACGGTCCCGAACACCACGAGCTGGCCGGTCGCGCCAAGGACATGGGCTCCGCTGCCGTGTTCGTGCTGATGATGAACGTGCTGCTGTGCTGGGCGCTGATCCTCGCACCACGCTACCTGTGAATTTTTGATCCGAACCTAGGTACCCCCCGATGATGGAATTGCTTACCGATCCGCAGGTGTGGATCACGCTGGTCACGCTGAGTGCGATCGAGATCGTGCTGGGCATCGACAACCTGGTCTTCATCTCCATCGCGGTCAGCAAGCTGCCGCCGCACCAGCGCGAAGTGGCCCGCAAGTTCGGCATCGCGGTGGCGTGCATCACCCGCATCCTGCTGTTGTTGACCCTTGCGTGGCTGGCCGGCCTGACCGCCGACCTCTTCACGCTGTTCGGCCAGGGCATCTCGGTTCGCGACCTGGTGCTGATCTTGGGCGGCGTGTTCCTGCTGGTGAAGGGCACCAAGGAAATCCTGGAGCTGGTCAAGGGCGAGCCCGATTCGGAAGACGTGCATACGCGTCCCGCCGCTTCGTTCGCCGGCGTGATCGCGCAGATCGCGGTGATCGACATCGTGTTCTCGCTCGACTCGGTGATCGCGGCCGTGGGCATGGCCAACCACACCCCGGTGATGGTGGCGGCAATCCTGTTGGCCGTGGCGGTGATGCTGCTGGCGGCGCGCCCGCTGGGCCAGTTCATCGACAACAACCCGACCATCAAGATGCTGGCGCTGGCCTTCATCGTGGCAGTGGGCGCCTACCTGCTGCTGGATGGCTTCGAGATGCACATCCCGAAGGGTTATCTGTACGGTGCGATGGCCTTCTCTGTCGTGGTCGAGTGCCTCAACCTGTGGGCGAAGAAGCGCGCCAGCCAGCGCATGCTGCGCGAGTGAATCCGCGCCTCGCGAGGGCGCGGCGAAAGGCTGCCTCGGGAGCCTTTCGTTTTTCACGGAAGCCTAACGAAGCGCCGCAGGTGTGATGGGCGCACCTGCTTGCGCCTTCACGGGCAAGGTGCTGCAATCAGTTCGTCCGCCCTAGGGAGTGTCGTGCCATGCGCCAGGTGTCGCGTCTGTGGTTGATCGTCGTGCTGGTCGCGCTGTTGTCCGGTTGCGGGTACAACGCCATCCAGCAGAAGGACGAAGCGGTGAAGGCCGGTTGGTCGGAAGTCCTGAACCAGTACAAGCGCCGCGCCGACCTGATCCCCAATCTGGTCAAGACCGTGCAGGGCTACGCCCAGCAGGAGCGCCAGGTGCTGACCGACGTGACCAACGCGCGTGCGCGGGTGGGGCAGATCCAGGTCAATGCCGACGATGCGGCATCGCTGCAGCAGTTCCAGCAGGCGCAGGGCGAGTTGTCCAGTGCGCTGTCGCGTCTGCTGGTGGTGACCGAGAACTATCCCAACCTGAAATCCGACCAGTCCTTCCGCGACCTGCAGGCGCAACTGGAAGGCACGGAAAACCGCATCACCGTCGCACGCGGCCGCTACATCCAGACGGTGCAGGACTACAACACCTACATCCGCCAGTTCCCGCAGGTGATCACCGCCAAGATCACCGGCGCCAAGGAAAAGCCGAACTTCACGGTCGAGAACGAAGCGGCGATTTCCGAAGCGCCGGCCGTCGATTTCGGCACCCCGCCGCCGGCCGCACCGCAGGCGCCCACACCGCCGCCACCCCCGTCGCCCGGCAACTGAGCCACGCCGATCGCCGCCCTGCTGCGCGCGCTGGCGCTCTGCCTGCTGCTGGTGGCAGCGCCCGCATGGGCGCAGTCGCTGGCCGCGATCCCTGCGCTGGATTCGCCGGTGGTCGACACCACCGGCACGCTGGATGCCTCGCAGAAGCAGCAGCTCGAACAGCAGGCGCTGGCGTTGCAGCAGCGCAAGGGTAGCCAGCTGCAGGTGCTGATGGTGGCGACCACGCAGCCGGAGACCATCGAGCAATACGCGCAGCGCGTTTTCGACCAATGGAAGCTCGGCCGCAAGGGCGTGGACGACGGCGTGTTGCTGCTGGTCGCGAAGGAGGACCGCCGTGTGCGCATCCACCCCGGCTACGGACTGGAAGGTGCCATCCCCGATGCCATCGCCAACCGCGTCATCCAGGAGTATCTGGCACCGAAGTTCCGCGAGGGTGACTTCGGTGGCGGTATCGCCGATGCCACGGCGACCCTGGTGAAACTGATCGACGGCGAAACGCTGCCGGCCCCGGTCAGCACGCATCGCGCCAGTCCGGGCGGCGGTCGGGGTGGCGACTGGATCTTCGCCCTTTTTGCGGCCTTCATCGTGGCGACCCTCGTGCGCGGCATGTTCGGTCGCGCACCTGCGGGGTTGCGAGGCCTGTTCACCGGCGGGGCCGCCGCCGGGGTGGCGCTGCTGCTGTCTTCGCTCATTCCCGCCGGCATCGCGGGCGTGTTCGGCCTGCTGTACGGCCTGGCCTCGGTGTCGACGCGCGGTGGTTATGCCCGGCACCGCGATTGGGGCGGCTGGGGTGGCGGCGGAGGCGGCTGGGGAGGGGGTGGCTTTGGTGGGGGCGGGGGTGGCTTCGGCGGCGGTGGCTGGGGCGGAGGTGGCGGCATGTCCGGAGGCGGTGGCGCCTCGGGGAGCTGGTGATGCGCCTGTTGCGCCATCTGTTCGCCCGTTCCGCCCGGCGGCTGTTCCCCGAGGACAGCCTGCACCGCATTACCGATGCCATCGCGGCAGGCGAGCGGCTGCATCGCGGCGAGGTGATGTTCGCGGTGGAGTCCAACCTGCCGCCGAGCGCCGTGATCGCGGGCGTGGATCCGCGGCAGCGCGCGCATGAGGTATTCGTCCGCCTGCGCACCTGGGATACGGAAGCGAACAACGGCGTGCTGATCTACCTGCTGCTCGCCGACCATCGCATCGAGATCGTGGCCGATCGCGGGCTGGCCGGCCGGGTCAGTGAGGCGCAGTGGCGCGAAGTCTGCCAGCTGATCGAGACGGGCATGGGTGAGGGCCGGGCCGAGCAGGCTGTCCTGGATGGCATCGCGGCGACCTCGGCATTGCTGGCCCAGTATTTCCCGCAGCAGTCGGGCCAGGCCGACGAGGACGAACTGCCCAACCGTCCGCACCTGCTTGACTGATATCGGAGCCGTGGAGCGGAGCGTGCTCCGCTGACGTGATGCCCGGCTGCTCTCTCTCGGCCGGGCAGGCTCGGCGCTACGCGGGCGGCCAGTCATCCACGCACGGGGCGGGTGGGGCAGAATAGTCGCTCCCCACCGGCACTGCCGAGGCGCATGATCTACCTTCACCAGATCGACCCGATCATCTTTTCGCTGGGACCGGTCAAGCTGCACTGGTACGGCTTGATGTACCTGCTGGCGTTCGTCACCGCCTGGTGGCTGGGACGCCTGCGCGCCTCGCAGGGACGCCTGCCCGGCGTCAATGCGGATGCGTTCTCCGACCTGATGTTCTACGCGATGCTTGGCGTCGTGCTGGGCGGGCGTATCGGCTATGTGCTGTTCTATGGGTTCGGCACTTTCCTCGACAATCCCTTGTCGATCTTCAAGGTGTGGGAAGGCGGCATGAGCTTCCATGGTGGCCTGCTCGGCGTGATGGCCGCGGCGCTGTGGTGGTCGCGCAAGCACCGTTTGCACTTCTTCGACACGATGGATTTCGTCGCGCCGCTGGCCGCGCCTGGGTTGGGCTTCGGCCGGCTGGGCAACTTCATCGGCGCCGAGTTGTGGGGCAAGTACACGCACGCCAACTGGGGCGTGATCTTCCCGACCGACCCCGCGCTGCGCCAGATGGACGCGCTGCAGCTGAAGGCGCAGTACGCCGCGGGCGCGTTGAATCAGTTCGCCCGCCATCCCTCAC
>NZ_JBGFFG010000066.1:0-11139 GCF_056175765.1 Pseudoxanthomonas sp. LjRoot204_2
GCTTCTTCAGCAGCGTGCCGAAGGTGTAGCGCTGGTGCTCGATTACGGGACGCCGGAAACCCTGCAGATCATCCGCGAGCGCGCGCACGAGCTGGCGGCCGTGCTGGTGGAGCCGGTGCAGAGCCGCCGTCCCGACTTCCAGCCGGTCGAGTTCCTCAAGGACGTCCGCAAGATCACGGCAGAGGCCGGCGCGGTATTGATCTTCGACGAAGTGATCACCGGTTTCCGCTCGCATCCCGGCGGTGCGCAGGTGCTGTTCGGCATCAAGGCCGACCTGTGCACGTACGGCAAGGTGGTCGGTGGCGGTTATCCGATCGGTGTCATGGCCGGCAAGCGCGAGTACATGGATGCGCTGGATGGTGGCTACTGGCAGTACGGCGACGACTCCACGCCGCCGGCCGGCGTGACCTACTTCGCCGGCACCTTCGTGCGCCATCCGCTCACGCTCGCGGCGGCGAAGGCGTCGCTGCTGCACATGAAGGAACACGGCGCGGCCCTGCAGCAGCGCCTCAACGAGCGCACCGCGGCGATGGCGGCGGAACTGAATGCGTTCTCGGAGGGCGTCGGCGCGCCGGTGCGCATCAAGCACTTCGCATCGCTGTGGCGCACGCACTTCGACGAAGAGCATCCGTTGCAGGACCTGCTGTTCGCGATGATGCGCAGCCGTGGCATCCACATCCTCGACAATTTCCCGTGCTTCTTCACCACCGCCCACAGCGAGGCCGACTTCCAGGCCATCACGCAGGCGTGGAAGGAAGCAGTGCTTGAGCTGCAGGAAGCCGAACTGCTGCCGCGCCACGCGGCCACCTCGCGCACGGTCATGGACGCGGCTGATCCGGTTGCGCCCGGCGCCCGGCTGGGACGCGACCCCGACGGCCGCCCGGCGTGGTACGTGCCCAATCCCGATGCTCCCGGCCAGTATCTCCGGGTGACTGCGTGAGGGAGGCGAGGGTGCAACGCCAGGACGCGACCATCGCCGTCGACTACGACCCGTTCGCCGGTGGCGCGCTGGCGCGCGTGGTGCCGACCACGGAGCCGCAGCGCGAGCTGTGGCTGGCGTCGCAGCTCGGTGAAGACGCGTCCCTCGCCTACAACGAATCGGTATCGCTGCGATTGCGCGGTGCCCTGGACGCTGCGCGCCTGCAGCGTGCGCTGCAGGCCGTCGTTGCGCGTCACGACGCGCTGCGTGCCAGCTTCGGTCCGGACGGCGAGACCTTCTGCGTGCTGGAGCCCGCGCCGCTGCTGCTGCCGTTGACGGATCTTTCTCCGCTGCCTGCGGCCGAGCGCGAACAGCAACTTGCAGAGCGTCGCCGCACGGGCGTCGAAACCACGTTCGCCCTGGCGCAGGGCCGCCTGTTCCGCGCCGAACTGGTGCGGCTGTCCGCGCAGGACCACGTGCTGCTGATGCATGCGCACCACCTGGTCTGCGATGGTTGGTCGTGGTGGGTGATCGTGCGCGAACTGGGAGCCGCTTACGGGCAGGGCGAAGGCGCGCTGCCGGAGGCCGAGCACTATGCCGACTATGCGCTGGCGGAAGCGCGGCATCCGATGGGGCCGCAATACCGCGACGACGAGGCCTACTGGCTGTCGCAGTTCGCAGGCCTGTCGCCCGTGCTGGACCTGCCCACCGACCGGCCGCGCCCCGCGCGCCGCAGCTTCGCGTCGCTGCGCGAGGACCACGTGCTCGACGCCGACCTGGTGGCCGCCGTGCGCCGGCTCGGTGCACGACGCGGTGCCAGCCTGTTCGCGACCCTGCTGGGCGGTTTCGCCGCGCTGCTGTCGCGCATCGCGGGGCAGGAGCAGGTGGTGGTGGGTATTCCGGCGGCGGGACAGTCGGTGGATGGCCATGACCATCTCGTCGGGCACTGCGTCAACCTGCTGCCCTTGAAGTTCGACCTGCAGTCCAGCGACAGCTTCACCCAGGTCGTCGATGCCGCGCAGACCACGCTGCTGGATGCCATCGAGCACCAGCGCTACACCTTCGGCACGCTGCTGAAGAAGCTGCGCATCGCGCGCGACCCCGCACGCCTGCCGCTGGTCAGCGTGATGTTCAACATCGACCAGGCGCTGGACCAGGAGAAAAGCGGCTTCCCGGGCCTGGCGCTGGACTTCACCACCAATCCCCGCCACTACGAGAACTTCGAGCTGTCGATCAACGCCGTGCAGGTCGACGGCACCTTGCGGCTGGAAACGCAGTACAACACCGACCTGTTCCASGMGGCCACGGTGCGCCGATGGTTGTCGGCCTTCGAGACGCTGCTGCGGGCGGCGTGCGAGGCACCGGGCGAACGGATCGCACGCTTGCCGCTGGTCGACGCGGCCATGCTGGCGGAACTGGTGGCCTTGCAGCCGGCGCCCGTGGCGTTCGATCGCCAGTGCCGCATGCACGAATTCTTCGAACGGCAGTGCGACCGCGCGCCGGATCGCAACGCGGTGCGCGCGGACGATGGCGCGCTGACGTACCGCCAGGTGGAGGTGCGCGCCAACCGCATTGCGCACCTGCTCCGCCGGCATGGCGTGCAGAAGGGCGCACTGGTCGGCCTGGCGCTGGACCGTGGCGCCGACATGCTGGCGGCCCTGCTGGGCATCCTCAAGGCCGGCGCCGGCTACGTGCCGCTGGACCCGCAGTTTCCCGCCGACCGGCTCGCGTACATGGCCGGCGATGCAGGCCTGGCGGCGCTGGTCACCCAGTCGCACCACGCGGCCCGCTTCGATCTTCGCGGGCGTCCGGTGCTGGCGCTCGACTCGCTGGCGACCGAACTCGCCACATTGCCGGCCGCGCGACTGGGACGCGATGGCGGCGCCGCGGATCCGGAAGGGCCGGCCTACGTCATCTACACCTCGGGCTCTACCGGCCGCCCGAAGGGCGTGCAGGTACCGCACCGCGCGGTGTCCAATTTCGTCACCGCCATGCAGGTCCAGCCCGGTCTGTCGGCCGAGGATCGCCTGGTCGCGGTGACCACGCTGTCCTTCGACATCGCCGTCCTCGAGCTGATGCTGCCGCTGAGCGTGGGCGCCGAGATCATCCTGGCCGGCAAGGACACGGTGATCGACGGCCTTGCGCTGTCCGCGCTGCTGGCCGCGACCGACGCCACCGCCATGCAGGCCACGCCGGCCAGCTGGCGCCTGCTGCTCGAAGCGGGGTGGGAAGGGCGTGCGGGCTTCAAGGCGATGTGCGGCGGCGAACCGCTGCCGCCGGACCTGGCGCAGGCACTGCTGCCGCGCTGCGGCGAGCTGTGGAATCTCTATGGCCCCACCGAGACGACGGTGTGGTCGACGGCCACGCGCGTGATGGCACCGGCGCAGCCGGGCATGCCCGACATCCATATCGGCCGTCCCATTGCCAACACGCAGGTCTGGATCCTCGACGACAACGGCCAGCCCTGTCCGCGGGGCGTGCCGGGCGAGATCTGCATCGGTGGCGAAGGCGTGACGCTGGGCTATCTCGGCCGGCCCGAGCTGACGGCGGACCGTTTCCTGCCGGATGCGTTCGCCACCACGGCCGCCGGCTTCGGTACCGGCATCGCATCGCCGACGTTGTACCGCACCGGCGACCGCGGCCGCTGGCGTCCGGACGGTGAGCTCGAACACCTGGGACGTCTCGACTTCCAGGTGAAGGTGCGGGGGTACCGCATCGAGCTGGGCGAAATCGAAAGCCAGTTGCTGACGCATCCGGCACTCGCGCGCGCGGTCGTGATGGCGCGCGAGGACCGGCCCGGTGATGTGCGGCTGGTGGCGTATGTCGTTCCCGCATCCTCGCCGGGCGTCGATGACGCCGCGCTGGTGCACCACCTGAAGCAGCACCTGCCCGACTACATGGTGCCGCAGCACATCCTGCGACTGCCGGCGATCCCGCTGTTGCCCAACGGGAAGGTGGATCGCAAGGCGCTGCCTGCGCCGGAGGCGTCGACCGTGGATGCGGCCGCCGCGACGCGCTCGTCGCCGGCGACCGCCCCGGCCGATGCGCTGCAGGCGCAGGTGGTGAAAGCGATGGAGGACGTCCTCGGGCGTCCGGGCCTGGGCATGGACGACGGCTTCTTCGAGGCGGGAGGTCATTCGTTGCTGGCCGCGCAACTGTGCACGCGCCTGGGTCGCGCGCTGGGGCTGCCCGTGCCGCTGCGACAGCTGTTCGACACGCCGACGGCGCGCGGTCTGTCCGAGGCGCTCCGTGCACGCATGGGCGGGCTGCCGCAGGACGCCGCGTCCGCCGCGCTGATCGTGCCGAAGCTCGCCGACCAGAGCACCGCGCCGATGACGCTGATGCAACAGCGCCTGTGGGTGCTGGAGCAGATCGAGCCGGGAACGGTCACCTACAACACGCCGTCGGCGCACCGGTTGCATGGCCCGATGGACCTGCAGGCGCTGGACCGCGCATTCCGCGAAATGGTGCGGCGCCAGGCCTCGCTGCGGACGCGCCTGGTGTCGCAGGGCGAGACGGCCGTGCAGGTCATCGACGATGCGCTCGATGTCCCGCTGTTGCCCGCCATCGACCTGACCCACCTGCCGGAACCGGAGCGCATGGYCACGCTGATGGCCGACCTGGAGGCCCGCACCGCGCAACCCTTCGTGCTGGACCAGGGCCCGTTGTTCCGCGTGGCGCTGTACACGCTGGCCGAAGACGACCACGTGCTCTACTTCATGACCCACCACGTGATCTGGGACGGGTGGTCGTTCGACATTTTCTACGCGGAGATGTCGGTGCTGTACGCGGCCTTCGCCCAGGGCCAGRCCTCGCCGCTGCCGGAGCTGGAGACGAGTTACGGTGACTTCGCCGCCTGGCATCGCCAGCAACTGGAAGGCGACGCGCTGCAGCGGCAGGTGACGTACTGGACCACGCACCTCGCGGGCAGCGGCGAACCGCTGCACCTGCCGGAAGACAAGCCGCGGCCGGCGCGCGCCAGCGGCATCGGCGGTACCGACTGGGTGCACGTGGACAGTGCCACCACGGATGCCCTGYGGCAGGTAGGCGGGCGCGTCGGCGCGACCTTGTTCATGACCCTGCTGGCCGCGTACTACGTGCTGCTGCACCGCCTGAGCGGACAGGACGACCTGGTCGTCGGCATGCCGTTCCGCAACCGTCCCAGCGATGCGCTGGAAAAGGTGATGGGCTTCTTCGTCAACGTGCTGCCGTTGCGCAGGCGGCTGGATCCGGCGATGCCGTTCCTGGCGTTGGTGGAAGAGGTCAAGGCCGGCTTGGTGGAAGCGCTCGACCATCCCGACGTCCCGTTCGAACACCTGATGCAGGCACTGAAGGTCGCGCGCGATCCCAGCCGCTCGCCGATCTACCAGGCGCTGTTCTCGTTCCAGGATGTGCGTGCGCGCAACCTGCAGTGGGGCGAACTGCGCCATGAACACCTGCTGATGTTCCAGAAGGGCATGGCGCACGACCTGGGCATCTGGTTCCTCGAGCATCCGACCGGCCTGTCGGGGGCACTGGGCTACAACGCGGACATCCTGACGCCGGAAGGCGCGCGCGCGATCGGCTACCGCTTCGGCACCCTGCTGGACGCGATCGCCCGCCAGCCCGAGTCGACCATCGGGTCGCTGCCGATCGTCGGCGCCGACGATGCCGCCAAGCTGGGCCAGTGGAACTCGACCGCCGTGGCCGTGCCTGCCGAACGCACGGCACATGCGCTGCTGCACGCGCAGGCCGTGCTGGCGCCCGACGCGGTCGCCGTGTCCTGCGACGGCAACGAGGTGGCCTATCGCGCCCTGCATGAACGCAGTGCCCGCATCGGCGACGAGCTCGTGCGTCGCGGCGTACAGGCCGGCGACCGGGTCGGCATCTGCCTCGACCGCCACGCGGATCTGGTGGCGGCGATGCTGGCGGTATGGCGGACCGGCGCTGCCTACGTGCCGCTCGATCCGGCCTACCCGCCGGACCGACTGCGCTTCATGGTCGACGACGCAGGCCTTCGCCTGGTGGTGAGCGAAGGTGATCTCGCGGCGCCGCTCGACCTGCCCATGGAGCGTCTGCTGCGGCTGGACGCCGATGCGCACGCGATCGCCGCCGCTCCGCGCGTGCCGGCCGTCCACGACGCCACCCTCGGCGGACAGGACGCGACGGCGTACGTCATCTACACCTCGGGTTCCACCGGCAAGCCGAAGGGCGTCTGCGTGCCGCACGGTGCGGTGGTGAACTTCCTCGCCAGCATGGCGCGCGAACCCGGCCTGTCCGCGAACGACAGGCTGGTCGCGGTGACGACGACCTCGTTCGACATCGCCGTGCTCGAGCTGTTCCTGCCCTTGGCGGTGGGGGGCCATGTGGTCGTCGCCAGCCGCGAGCAGGCCATCGATGGCGATGCGTTGGCCCGACTGCTGCGCACCGCGAAGGCGACGGTGATGCAGGCCACGCCCTCGACCTGGCGCATGTTGCGCGACGTGGGCTGGAAGGCGGACGGGCCGTTCAAGGCATTGTGCGGCGGCGAGCCGTTGCCGCCGGACCTGGCAGTGGACCTGCTGGGCTGCGGCGTGGACTTGTGGAACATGTATGGCCCGACCGAGACCACCGTCTGGTCGACCTGCACACGCATCCTGCCGGGCGAAGACGGGCGCAGCCCCGACATCCACATCGGGCGTCCCATCGCCAATACCACAGTGTGGGTCCTCGATGCGCGCGGTGCGCTGTGTCCGCCGGGCGTGTCGGGCGAGATCCACATCGGTGGCGCCGGCGTCACCCAAGGTTACCTGGACCGCCCCGAACTCACCGCCGACCGCTTCATCCCCGATCATCTGGTCTCGGGCGGCACCGCCTCGGGCGCGCGCCTCTACCGCACCGGTGACCGCGGGCGCTGGCGCACCGACGGCGTGCTCGAGCACCAAGGCCGGCTGGACTTCCAGGTGAAGGTGCGTGGCCATCGCATCGAACTGGGCGAGATCGAACACGTGCTGGCACGGCAGGCGGGCGTGCAGCGCGCCGTGGCGATCGTGCGCGAGGACACGCCGGGCGATGTGCGCCTGGTGGCGTATGTGGTGATGGACACCGACGGCGAGGCCGACGAGCAGCGTCTGCTGGCCGCATTGCGCGATGCGCTGCCGCGCTACATGGTGCCGCAGCACATCGTCAGGCTGCCGGCGGTGCCGCTGCTGCCGAACGGCAAGCTGGATCGAAGCCGCTTGCCAGTACCTTCGGCATCGGCCCCGGACCACGGCACCGCCGGGCCCGCGTACTTCGACGACCCGCGCCAGGCGTACCTGGCGCAGGTCTGGAGCGACATGCTGGGCGTGCCGGTCGAGGCGGGCGACAATTTCTTCGAGGTAGGCGGGCATTCGATGCTCGCCGTGCAGATGGCCAACCGGGTCGCGCGCGACACCGGCGTGCGCCTGCGGATCCTGGAGCTGGCCACGCAGACCCTTGCGCAGGCGGCGGAACAGCTGCCATCGTCGGCAGGCGATCGTATCGACGGCGCGGCCGAGGCGCCGCCTGTCGGTATGTTCCGCCGGATGGCGAACTGGTGGCGGCGTGGGAGTCGGTCCCGTGTCCGCTAGCGTGGCGGCGGGGACGCGGCGTGGCGATGGCCGCCCGGCAGGCGCCGATACTGGGGAGGAACGTGGTGTTGAACGGATCAGCGCGGACGGAAGTGTCCGCAGGTTGCGTGCGCCGGACGGGGCGCTGCGCATGCCGGCGATGAGCGACACCACGATGACGCCGGGATTCTTCGGCGTGGACGACCGGCGACTGTTCTGCATCCGCCACCTTCCGCGGCAGGCGCGCGCGGACGCCGTCGTGCTGATGTGCCCGCCGCTGCTGCATGAACACATGCGCAGCTACCGTTTCTTCTCGCAACTGGCCGGAATGATCGCGGACCGCGGCATGGCGTGCCTGCGCTTCGACTATTTCGGTACCGGCGATTCGGAAGGCGAGGAGTCCGCGTTCGATCCCGAAGGCGCGTCGCGCGACCTGGCACTGGCCGCCGCCGCCGCGCGCAGCATCGCGCCCGGCGTGCCGCTGTACCTCATGGCCGTGCGCGCGTCGGCCATGTTCGCATGGCGGGAAGCGGCGTCGCTCGGCGCGTCGGCGCTCTGGCTCTGGCAACCCGTCGTCGACGGCGCGCGCCATGTCGAGACCTTGCGCAGGCGCGATGCGAGCGAACGCAACTCGCGGTCGCGCTACCCGCGTGCACGCTCGGCCGCACCCGCGACGCCCGACGATCTGATGGGCTATCGCCTGCCTTCAGGTTTTCCCGCGCAGATGCGGGCGCTGCGTCTCGACGGCGATCCGGGCGTGCCGGTGGCGCTGTTCGACACGCCGGTGGGCGAAGGCCCGGTCCGCGCGGATGCGCGCTTCGTGCTGCCCGACGCCTTGCAGCGATGGACCAGCGAAATCGATCTCGATGGCCTCATTCCCCTGGGCGGGCTGCAGGAGGTCCTCGACCAGGCCACGCAGTGGCAACCGGAGCGGCACGCGCATGGATGATGTGATTCCGCTGGATGGCGGCAAGGCGTTCGGCCTGCTGACCCGTGCGCAGGGGACGCGCCGTGGACGCACGTTCGTCCTGTTCAACGCCGGCCTGATCCACCGGATGGGTCCGTTCCGTCTGCACGTCCGGCTGGCGCGCACGCTGGCGGCCGAAGGGTACGACGTGCTGCGCTTCGACCTGCCGATGGTGGGCGATGCCCCCGCGGGCTCGCATCCCGGCAAGACGGAGGTCGTGCGGGAGGCGATGGATGCCGCGCAGGCCGCCACCGGCAATGATCGCTTCATCGTCGGTGGCATCTGCAGTGCGGCCGACCTCGGCTGGCGCACGGCGGTGAAGGATCCGCGCGTGGACGGCCTGTGGCTGCTCGATGGCCTGGCCGTGCAGAACGCGTGGTTCCGGGTGGGCCAGATGGGACTGGTGCTGTCGCGCGCGCCGACGCGCTGGTTCGGCATGCTGGCGCGCTTCTTCCGGTCCCGTCCGGAGGATGCGCCGGGCCTGCTCGATTACCGCGACTGGCCTGCGCACCCGCAATTCCTGGACGAACTGGATCAACTGCTCGAGCGCGGCGTCCGCATCTTCGCGCTCTATACCGGCGGTGTTTCGTATTACCTGCTCCATCCCCGGCAACTCGACGCCACGTTCGGCCGTCATCGCCACCACCCGCACCTGCGCGTTGCGTTCAGGCCGGAGATCGACCACCTGATCCTGTCGCCGTCGCACCGCGACGACGTGCTCGCGCAGGTGCGCGACTGGGCGGTGGCGGCATGACGGCGCGCTTGCGTACCTCGCTGTACGCCCGCCGCCGCGCGCGGCCCCTGCGCGTCGTGTTCGTCGGGCCCGCACGCGTGCCGCGCTGGCTGACCTGCGCGTTCGAACTGTCGCGCGACCGTGACGACATGGAGTTGCTCGCCGTGTACGCGGAAGCGCACGCGGAGCCGTCGCCGCGCCGGCTGCCGCTCGGCCTGTTCCCGTTCCTCTGGCTGGAGCGCACGCTGCTCCGACTGTTCCTGCGCCTGCGCGGACGTCCGATGGAAGGCCCGCTGACCACGGGGACGCTGCCCGCGGACCTGCATGGCCCTGCGACGGGAGACACCTCCGTCCTGCGCGATTCCGCCGCGATCCGCGACCGCCTGTCCGCGCTGGCCCCGGACCTGGTCATCTGCATGGCGCCGGTCGCATGGGGCCGTGCCTTCGCCAGCGTGGCCACGCACGGCTGCTGGCTGCTCGACGGCGACCTGCGTGATCCTGTGCGTGCGGGTGCGGCCCTGCTGTCGCCGATCCTGGAAGGGCACGATGCCACGCCGATCACGCTGGAGCTGTGCCGGGACGGAGCCGCCGCGCCCGAGGTGCTGGCCGGCAGCTGGGGCGCGACGCGCGCCGTGTCCTTCAGCCAGCATCGCGACATGGCGTTCCTGAAGCTGCCCGCGCTGCTGCTGCGCGCGATCCGCGACCTGCCCGACACGGGCGGCACCGCGTCGATGGCGCGTCTGCAGGTGGGGCCGGCGCCGATCCGCTGGAACATGGGCATGTGCGTGCATGCCGCGTGGATCGCGCTGCGCCTGCTCCTGCAGTCCGGCGCACGGCGCCGCGCCACGCACCAACCCTGGTACGTGCTGATGCCGGATGCCGCAGACCCGGTACTGCCGGAGGCACCGCGCATCGGCGCCTCGCGTGCGCTGGTGGCGCCGGGCAAGGACTACTGGGCGGATCCTTTCCTGGTCGACGACGACGCACGTTGCCTGCTGTTCGTCGAGGAGTTCGTCGATGCGCGCAACCAGGGCGTGATCGCATGCCTGCAGATCCTGGACGACGGTACGGCGATCAATCTAGGCACCGTGCTGGACGAGCCCTTCCACCTTTCCTATCCGCAGGTGTTCCGCTGGGAAGGGGCGTGGTACATGACGGTGGAATCCTACGAGGCCGATCGCGTCAGCCTGTACCGCACGACCGACTTTCCGCGCGGCTGGACCCGCGTTTGCGATCTGCTCGAAGGCTGCGCCTGCGTGGACCCGACGCTGCACCACCATGACGGGCACTGGTACCTGTTCGGCAACGTATCCGAGAGTGGCGGCAATCCGTCCGACGAACTGTTCCTGTTCGTCGCCGACGCGCTCGAGGGACCCTACCGCCCGCATCCGGCCAACCCGCTCGTCGCGGACGTGCGCAGCGCGCGTCCGGCAGGCCGGTTGTTCCACCACGGCGGGCGCCTTTGGCGTCCCGCCCAGTGCTGTGCACCGGTGTATGGCGCGGCGGTGGTGTTCAACGAAGTCATCGAACTCGATCCCGAACGCTACCGCGAGCGCAGGAGTTCGCAACTGGACCCGACCTGGGCACCGGACCACGATGGGTGCCATACCTTCAATGCCGCCGGGCGATGGCAGGTGCTGGACGCCCACGGCGTGCCACCCGATGCAGCGCGACGGATGCCGGTGACCCACGATCCCGCGGCACGCTCGCCACGCATGGCGTCTCGGGTTTCGCACGTGATGCAGCAGTCGCGGCTGGGACTGCTGTGGGGCGCGTCGCTCTGGCCGTGGTACCTGTGACGTCGCGCAGAAAGCAGAAAGGCCGGGGAACCCAGGGTTCCGCCGGCCTCGTGATCGTGTGCCGCGGGGGCGCGGCGACGGCTTACTTCTGCCCGTCCAGCTCCCACTGCTGGTCCGCCCAGTAGACCAGCGGCAGCGACAGCAGGGCACTGGTCAGCCGTGGGCTGCTGCGC
>NZ_JBGFFG010000067.1:0-11137 GCF_056175765.1 Pseudoxanthomonas sp. LjRoot204_2
GGTGGCGAGCGGACGGAACGTGAGCCCCGCGGTGATCGCACGCTGGTTGCTGACCGCGCCGTAGCCCGCGTACGGGTTGTCCTTCGACGGCACCCAGATCGGCAGGCCGACCTGCTGCTCGTCGAGGAACGCCGGCGGCACGTGGGTGAGCGTCATGCCGCCGCCGGTGACGGCCTGGCAGCCGTACAGCATGGCGTCCATCGACAGCGAATAGTCCGGCCCGCAGGCGTTGAAGGTGCCCAGCGTGCGCGTCTCCGCAAGCCGAATCATCCATTCGCCCAGGTCGCGGCCGTCGATGATCTGGATGGGGTCCTGGCCATCGCCGGGCACCAGGATCTCCCCTCCCTGCGCCACGCGGTGCGGCCAGTAGGTGAAGCGATCGGTCTCGTCGCGCGGGCCGACGATGTAACCGGGCCGCACGATGGTGACGTTCTTGCCGAACTGCTTGTGCGCTTCGGCTTCGCTCAGCGCCTTCAGCGGACCATAGAGGTTCTCGATGTCGGCGCGCAGCGTCTGCTGCGTTTCGGCCATCGCATCCTTGCCCTTGTACTGCGCCAGCGGCGAGGCCTCGTTGATGCCGGGCTTGCTGCCGTCGGCGTACACCGAGATGGTGGAGATGAAGAGGTAGTGGCCCACGTTGCCCTTCAGCACCTGGCCCGCATCGCGCACCCAGAACGGCAGGCTGGTGGGGTTGTCGATGCACACGTCCCACTTGCGGCCCTTCAGCGCGGCGAGGTCGCCGGTGTTGCGGTCGCCGTGCAGCTGCTCGACGGTCGACGGCCATTCCGGCGACGGGCGCTTGCCGCGGTTGAACAGCGTGACCTTATGGCCGCGCTTGAGCGCGTATTCGACCTGGAACGGCCCGGTGAAGCCGGTGCCGCCGAGGATCAGGATGTTGAGCGGCTTGGCCGCCTTGCCCACCGGCTTGGTCTCGCTGGCGGCGGAGGCGAACGACGGCAGCGCGGCGGCGGCGGCGGCCAGCGCGCCCAGCTTGAACAGGTCACGACGGGTGGTCATGCGGTGCTCCCCAGCGGTGTCAGGAAACCGACTAGATAGCACCGCCCCGGTCGGCAAACCCCTGCCGGAAGTCGTTGTGACTTCCTGTAAACCATCGGTATGGGAAAGCCAACGGCGGTCGCCCGCGTCCGGAACACAGGTGCGGTGACCAGCGTCCAACCCGTGCAGGCTCACCCTCCCCTTTCCAGGTGCCCGCAGCGAACGTCGGCCGGCCGTMGTCGAGCCTCGACGGCTCGCCGGCGACCTTCCGAATCCCACCCATCAGCGAAAAAGACGCGCGCGTGACCTCCAGCGTTTCGCCGGAGACACGAAAAATGTCGCGCGAGAGCCAGATACGCTTGTCGCTTCAACGGCCGAAGCCTCGCAAACGACATGTGGCGGGTGAAGCGCGAGGCTTCGCGCCTTGCGGCCGACACCCAAGGCTTGGCGGCCGGCACGTGGAGGCTTGCAGCCCCGAAGCGTGGACACTCGCCCTCGACGATTTTCGAGTCGCACCCGAGTCGCATGCGACTCGACGATGGGAATCGGAAGGTCGCCGGCGAGTACTGCGAGCATGCGGACCACGTGCGCCGAACGGAATGCCGACCTCAGCGACGCGTGCGTCATTCAGCTCGTGGCTTGGCGCGGCCAGGTCGGCTAAACCGAGCCTGGCGACCTCGTCGGCTAGTCGCTCAACCAGACCTGCTTGAACTTCCGCTGCGCGCTGTCCCAGAAGTAAAGGGATGATGCACTGCCGAGACGGAAATACTCGATCCCCGTGTTGGGGAGGACCAGACTGCGTGCTGCGCTATCTCGTCCCTGCTGACAGACTTCCTCCGCAGCAGGGCACGCGTAGATCCCGGGTTCCGCCGCGTCGATCCTCATGACGAGGCCGACATTGGCGAAGTCACTCCCCCATGAAATTTCATCGACCCGGACCCAAGCGGGCCCCTCCTTGCCCGACATCCGCACCCAAAGCGCTTCAGCATTGCTCGTCGTACTTTTCAGGAGCAGCGCGGTGTCATCGCCGCCATCGTCATCCAGGTCCGCAATCACACGGGTAAACGCTGCTGGCGACTCCGGTAGCATCGGGTGCTGGAGTTCTGCGCTGGTCGGCAAGCGCCAGCCTTCCGGTAAGTCGTTCACCATCGGACCGGCAACCCCTACCACGATCAAGAAAGACGCGAGCATGGCCAAACTCCAGAGCTTCGAAGATGCGGTGCGTGCGGCAACCAACGTCCCACTCGGCGGGTCCACCAGACGGATACAGCATTGGCGCTGCACTATCGTAGAGACGGCCGCCCTCGCCTATCAAGTACGTTGATCCCTCTTGGGGACCCCTGCCCCATGGAGACACCCGATGCCCGCTTCGCAGTCATTGATGACCACCCGCCGCGGTGAATTCCGCACGCTGTAC
Organism: Pseudoxanthomonas sp. LjRoot204_2; assembly: GCF_056175765.1. Lineage (NCBI taxonomy): Bacteria > Pseudomonadati > Pseudomonadota > Gammaproteobacteria > Lysobacterales > Lysobacteraceae > Pseudoxanthomonas > Pseudoxanthomonas sp. LjRoot204_2. Next base: position 2,414 of record NZ_JBGFFG010000067.1, read on the forward strand.
CGCGCCCTCGCCCGCAAGCCCGCCGCCTTCGCCTCCACGCCCATCGTGTTCTGCGAAGGCGACTCGTGGTTCTCCACGCCACTGTCGATGAACCTGCTGGACTGGCTGGTGTACCCCGCGCCGGAGGACGAAAAGAAGGGCGTGCCGCTGTTCGGGGCGGGCGGCCTGTTCTTCCGTACCGAGGACAGCGGGGATCTGGCAACCGACATGTTCACGGCCAGCGGCATCCGCGACCTGTCCACGTGGTATCGCGGGTTCGAATTCGACCTGGTGCTGGTCAGCGCAGGCGGCAACGACTTCGTCGACACCTTCCTGCAGGCCACGTTCCGCGGGGCGGCACCGATGAACCCGGCGGCGGCGTTCCAGCGTGTCGTGGACACAGGTCGTTATGCCGAGGTACTGGACCGCTACCGTGCCTTCGTCACCTCCTTCCAGGCCATTCGTCCGCACACGCCGATCCTGGCGCACACCTACGACTACCCGCGCGAGCTCGGCCGCGCCGCGCAGCTGACCCTGGGCAACCTGGGTGCCGCCGCGCTGTTGAAGAAAGGCGTGGGCCCGTGGATCGGCAACAAGGTCTCGCACGTGTTGCCACGCATCGAGCAGCAAAGCGAGTTCGCGCGCCTGCTGATCGACGGGTTCGTCGACCGCGTGCTGGTGCCGCTGCGCGACGACCGTACCACCGGCAAGGTCTTCGACTTCGTCGACCTGCGCGGCGTACTGACCCGCAGCGACCAGTGGTTCGACGAGATGCACCCGACGGGCGCGGGTTTCGCCGCGCTGGCGACGAAGTTTCGCCAGCAGATGCGGGCGAAACTGGAGATCAAGTTGGGGGGTTAAGCCTTGTCCCGCTTCGCAGGATGAGCTGAGTACGGCGATACCCAGCATCTCCGCAATGGAAGGCTCGCACGCTGGGATCGCCTTCGACTCGGCCCCCTTAGGGCTTGCTACTGCCAGGTATCTTCGAGGTACCGCGGCTTGCATGCGAGGTACCCGCCGACCAGCAGCACGCCGACGCATGCGCCCAGGAACGCCATCGGCAGCGTCCAGCCGTGCGTGTGTTCGTGCAGCAGGCCGAACGCCAGCGGTCCAGCGCACGACAGCGTGTAGCCCACGCCCTGCATGAAGCCGGACAGCGCCGCGGAGCCTTCGGGCGTGCGCGTGCGCAGGTTGATCATCGTCAGCGACAGCGGAAACGTGCTGGGGCCCAGGCCGAGCAGCGCGACCCACAGCGCAGGTGCCGCCATCGGTGCGAGCAGCAGGCCGGCGAACGCGGCGGCGTAGAAGCCCGCGCAGACCACCACCACGATGAACGGATTGCGCATGCGCACGGCGATCAGCGGCATCGTGAGCGAGGCCACCAGCCCCAGCGTGGAAAACAGCGCCACCATGGTGCCGCCCAGCGCCGGCGTGCCGCCCGCTTCGACCAGCAGCTTGGGCAGCCAGGTGAACATCGAATAGGTGACCAGCGAGGTCATGCCGAACATCAGCGCCATGCCCCACGCCACCGGCGACCGCCATGCGCGACCCTGTGGTCGCGGTGCCGCCAGCTCGGGCGCCTCGTCATCGACGGCAACCGCTGCGTCGTGCGCGCGGGCGAGCGGGGTGTTGCGTTGTCGCTCCTGCCACAGCACCAGGCACCACGGCACCGCCGACGCGGCGGCGAAGACCGCCCACAGGCCCAGCGAGACGCGCCAGCCGGCCGCTTCCATGACCGGCACGGCAACCAGCGCGGGCAGGATGGTGCCGGCCTGCAGCACGGTGATGTACAGCGTGCTGACCGTGCCCACGCGGTCGGCGAAGTAGCGCTTCACCAGCGGCGGCAGCACGATGTTGCCGATGCCCATGCCGGCCAGCGCGGTGAGCGAAGCCGCCATCAGGGCCGTCGTGTCGCCCGCCGCGCTGCGCAGCAGCAGGCCGAGCATCGCCAGCAGCATGGCCAGCAGCGCCGTCCGTTCCAGGCCAATGCGGTGCGCCAATGCAGGCGTAGCCACGCCGAACAGCGCGAACGCCGCGGTCGGCAGCATGCCGAACACGCCGGTGAGGGTGGCACCGAAACCGAACGTGTCGCCCAGCATGTCGAGCAACGGCGTCAGCGAGGTGACCGCGGTACGCAGGTTGAAAGCGGAYAGCACGATGCCGAGCAGCACCAGTCCGCGGCCGGACCAGAGCGAAGCGGGTGCGGCCGATCGAGTCTTCACGGATTCCATGCGCCCATTATCGGCGATGGCCTGCGACAGCGCGTCGCATGGGCAAGGACGGTGTGTCCTGCGGCACCGTACGCGATGCCCGAGGAAAAGGCGGACCGAAACCCGCCTTCCCTCATGCTGGCCGCACCCGGACCGCTCAGTACGTACCGGTCATGTTGACGAACCAGCCGCGATGATCGAAGTGGAAGTCCGTCAGGTCGTCGCTGAAGCGGGTGAAGTTGTACCCCGCACCGATGCGGAAGTGCTTGTTGAGGTCGCGGTCGACGCCGACCAGGAAGCCTTGCCGTGCACCGCCGTCCTCGACGTCCAGCCAGCGGTACTCGCCCAGCACATGCCACCGGGTGCGCAGTTCGTAACGTGCCTGCACGGCGCCGAACGTGGTGGCCGAGTCCAGCCACACGCCGGTGCCCCGCCCCATGCGCACCTCGCCTTCGCGACGCGACAGCTTGCCGGCGAACTCCCAGTGCTGGTCGTGCTTGTACACACCTTCCAGCGAGACGATCTGCGAGCGCTGGTCGACCTCCGCGCCGCCCAGCTGGCCCATGCTCGCCAAGTCGTACAGATAGGTGTAGCGCCCGAACAGGCCCCATCGCTCGCTGTTCCAGGGACTGTAGGCGAAGCCCACGCTGCCCTCGATGAACTTGGCGCCTTCCTGCGGATTGAGCCGGTCGTCGGTGTCGGCATAGTTCAGGCGGGCCGCGATGCGCCAGCTGTCGCTGAAGCGATGGGTCAGACGCGTGGTGCTGACCCACTGCTCGCGCTGTTCCACACCGGTGTCCTCACGCCATTCCAGCTTGCTCTGCCAGTCGGTCTCCGGCGAGGTGTGGCCCCCGGACACGCTGACCGCGCGACGATCCACCACGCCACCGGATCGTGCGTTCTCCAGTTCTCCTTGCGACAGGGTGAAGCCCGTGTTCCAACCGCGCGCCGGATAGAAATCCATGCCGAAGGTGTGCGCCAGGCCCGACGTGTCGCGCTCCTTCAGGAACTGGCTTTCGTTGAACACGTTGGCCTGATTCGAGATGCGCCAGCGCTGGCCCAGCGTCCAGCCGTTCTGCCCCTTCGGGTTGAACAGCGAGTCGTAGCCGGTGGTGTCGGTCGAATGCGTGTAGCCGCCATAGAACGTGTGCTCCGGCGTGATGCGGTATTCGGCATTGACCGTCGCCGCATTGCCACGATCGCCGTCGGTGACTTCCGCGCCGATCGACGAGTTGTCGCCGAACAGATGCCTGGCGCCCAAGGTGTAGGCGTCGTTGTCGGCATACTGGCCGCCGTCGTCGTCCACGGTGAACTGGGCCACGCCATACACGTCCCACGCGCTGCCGATGCGGTGCTGGTACTTCAGCGCCGCCAGCGTGCCGGCGGCATCGACGGCGCCGCTTTCCTCGTTCACGCGTCGCACTTCCACGCCCAGCGTGCCGTCGTCGCTGATCCGCCATTCCACCGTCGCCTGCGCCTGGTCCAGCGTGTCCGTGCCGCGTTCGGCGCGGGTGTAGCGGCTGTACAGGCGGATGTTCTGGTCAAACTGGCCCAGCACTTCGGCGCCATACTCGGTCACCGGCAGGCCGTTGTCGTAGCGGGACACCGAATAGCCGGCGTCGGTGCGGCGCCACCAGGCCCCGGCGCTCCAGTCGTGCTCGGTCCAGCCCAGTTCCTTGAAGTTGGCGCGTGCCTCCAGTGCCTTCGCCTCGCCTTCGCGGTTCAGCGCGGTGTCGTTCTGCTGGATGAAGCTCAGGCCGCCGTTGTCGGAGAAGAATGCCGGCAGGCCGAACGACTCGCTGCGCGCGTACTCGGCCTTCACGAAGGTGCCCTTGCCCGCCTGCAGCGTGAGGTCGCCGCCCTTCAGCGTGTAGTCCTCGCCCGCACGGCTTTCGTCGATGTAGGTCGCCCCCACCCCGACGTGGTCGCCGAACCAGTGCTTGCCGCGCAGGCCGACAGTGAGCTCGTCCGCGTCGAAACCGGACGGCACCCATTCGTAGTCCACCAGCAGGCGCTGCTCCAGGCCATCGAGCGGCGTATCGCGCGTGAGCGTGGGATTGTTGTCGCGGCTGATCTGCGCCAGCGGGCGCGTCAGCAGCAGGCGGCSCTGCAGTTCGTCGATCTCGTAGTCCGTGCCCCGCTGCAGTACCACGCGGTTCTCGGTACGGCCGGTGGTGCGATCACGCACCTCCAGCGTCACCACGTCCGACCCGGGCAGCAGGTCCGTGTGGCGCAGGTAGTAGAGGCTGCCGCCGGTACCGATGAATTCATTGTGGCCCGGCGCGCTCTCCGGCTGGGACCCGAACACACGCAGTTCGCTGCCGGCATCGCCCCACCGGTTGCTGGCATTGGAGCGCCAGTTGAGCGCCGCACCGTACAGCGAACGCTGGTACTGGCCGAATTCGGTACCGGTGATTCCGGTCGCATAGTTGCCCCACAGGGCCTGGTTCTTGTCCCAGTCCACGCGCAGGTAGAAGCGCCCCATCGTGTCGACGTCGCGATAGGTGTTCGAATCGTCGCCGTAGACCGGGTAGTACAGGTCGGGATCGAGGCGGCGGAAGATGTCCTGCGGATCGGCCTGGGTGAAGCCGTCGAACAGGCGCTCCAGATCGCGTTCGGTGGTATCGGCCTGCGCCGTCACCAGGTACTTGCCCCGCCATTTCGCCTTGCCGTAGAACGCCAGCCGGCCGTCGCTGATCACGTCGTCCTGGTAGCGCGCATCGCCCTGGAACGAGGCCGACGAACCGCTGATCCTGTTCTGCGCGATGGTCACGTCGGCGAGGCCGACGCCGAAGAAGTAGCGGCCGGTGACGTCGATGTCCATCGAATGCGATGGCGTCGACGCTTCCCCGTCGCCATGTCCACCCACCACGATGTCGAAGCGATGCTTGCCCACCGGCACCAGGTACTCGGCGACGAACTTGCGCTCCAGGTCCACCGGGTAGTCCTGGCCGTTGATGCGCAACGCGGCATCGGCGGGCAGGTTGCGGCCCTGGATGCGCACGCGCGAGCCGTAGAGCGGGATGTTCTGCTGGCGCAGGCCATTTCCCGCGAAGACGTCGTCGATCAGGCTCTGCGCCTGCGCCTGCTCGGTGCTGAGTGCATTGCCCAGTTGACGCTCGGTGCTCGTGCGCAGTGCGGTGGCGCCGCGTTCGGCTTCCTCCGGCGACACCAGCTGCAACGTGCGCGGCAGGGTTTCGTCGACCTGGCCGTCGGCTCCCGTAGCGCGCAGCACGTAGACCAGCTCATCGCCCTTGCGGAAGCGGTACCTGGCCGGCAGCGCGCCGTCCCATTCGGCGCGCGTCACCGCAGCCACGTCCAGCGGCACGGTCGCCAGCGGCTCGATCAGGTCCGCATCGCTCGCGCGATACACGCTGATCTCCAGCCGCGCGATGAAGGCCGGATAGTTGCCGCGTACGTAGAACGGCACCGGCTTGAGGATGCCCGTGCCATCGAATGCCGCGAACGACGGTGCGGACACCGACAGTTCCGGCTGGCCGAGCGTGGGATCTTCGGTCGCCCAGATCGCGCCGCCGCCGGGCAGGTCGATCGAGAACTTGCCGGTCACCACCGCCTTGGCCGGCGATGCCGCCTGCACCGTCACGCGACGGTCGGGCTGCAGCGCGACCGAGGTGGCGTGCGCGCCGGTCGCCTGCGTCACCGGGTCGCCGTAGCTGCGCGTGCGCAGGCGGAAGAACAATCCGTCCTCGCTGGTGCAGCGTTCCGTATCGCACGTGACCGTCGCGCCTTCGCCCTGCGCGGGGTTGTCCGCGGTCGTGGCCGCTTCCTGCGCGGCCACCATCGGCGCCGCACCGGCCAGCAGCGTGATCAACGTGTAGTCCAACAGCTTCATCTTCATGCGCTTGTCCATGACCCGCCCCCTCAGTTCCGCGCGCCGTCGGGCGCGACCGGGTCGTTTTCGATTTCCACCCGCAACGTCGCGCGGGCCGATGCGCTGAGTCGTCCGGCGAGGGCGTCGAATACCGCCTTCGCACGTTGCATTCCCAGCGCGCTGTTGTAGGCATGCGAGCCGCGCCGGTCGGCGTGGCCCACGATGACGACGCCGCCTCCGCCACTGCGTTCGAGCGCGGCCGCGATCGCGTCGAGCAGCGGTGCGAACTCGGCGCGGATCGTCGCCATGTCGGTATCGAACAGCACCGTGCCGAGCAGCGCGGCGTCATCCYGCACACCGGCGACCAGCGACGCCGGCGCCTCCGGCTTTGCGCGGACGCTCACCGTCAGTGCCTTGGCCGCCGGCCCGTCGAGCTGGGCCAGCAAGGCGTCCTTGACCGCATTGGCCCGATCGAACGCGCGTCCTTCGCTGTCGCCATCGGCTTGGATCACCACCTCACCGCCCTGGTACTCGCGCACCTTGGCGGCCATGGCACTCACCAGCGGCTGGTAGCGCGCGGGCAACACGGCGCTGCCCGGCGCGAACTGCACCTCGCCCAGTTCGAGTTCCAGCTGGTCGCTGCCGCCTTCGATCACCTGTTCGGGCAGCACCACGCCCCAGTCGAAGCGCACCGGCACACCGGGGGTCACCCGGCGCAGCAGCGGGTTGTCCGTCGTCATCGTGGTGCCGGCGGGCAGCGTGGACGGATCCACCTTCAGGATCACGTTGCGTCCGCGCTCCCACGTGCCACCGGACACGCCGGCGAGGTGGTAGCGGCCGAACAGGTCGGTCTCGATCAACAGACCTTCCACGGTGGCGATGCGCACGCCCGGCACGCCGCGTTCCTCGATACCGGCGTTGCCGATGACGTAGTCCACCACGTAGCCGTCCGCGCCCTGCGCGACACGACGCTCCACCGTGGGCATCGCCGCCGTGAGGCCCTTGGCCGCGTCGCCACGCGTTTCGACCGAAGTGACGCCGTGGCGGTCCATCCGCAAGGTCACGCCCTGGTCGCTGCTCAGCACGAAGTCGTCGGTGAAGCTGGGCTCGCGCAACGTCTGGCGGATCACCACCTGGCGGCCGCTCGCGGGATCGGCCTCGGACTGGCGCCCTTCCACCGTGCCCACGACGATGCCGTGCAGCAGCGGCGCGCTGGCATCGGCCTGCGGCTGCGGCCCCGTGCCGCGATCCAGCGTGGTCGAACCCGCCACGTAGGCAGCCGACGCGAACCCGCCCTGCACGCGGATACCGCTCAGCGTGGCGCCGTCCTGCCAACCATCGCCGTCGCGGTCGTTGAACACCGTGCCGAACAGCAGGCTGTCTTCCACCATCGCGTCGGCCACCAGCATCACGTCGGCGCTCGCCACGTTGGACAGCGGCTCACCGGACGACGACACCGCTTGCGCCTGGTTGACCTGCGTGCCGGCGCGCGCACCGGCGCCCACCCGCATCGCGTACACCAGGCGGGCGCTGCCACCGACCGGAATGTCGAGGCCTTCGAACCGCACCGGAGACTGGCCGGCCACCGTGGCCGCGTTGTCGCCGTCGCTGACCGACAACGAGCCTTCCACGTAGGTGAAGCCCGCGGGCGGCGTATCGATGATGCGGCCGTCTACCAGCGGACCGTCGCCCAGGTTCTCGACCGACACCGTGTAGCGCACCAGGTCGCCGGTCTGCACGTCGCGCACGCCTGCGGCCTTGGTCACGCGCAGCAGCGCTTCGCCACTGACCACCACGACGGCATCGGCCGTATCGCAGTTGGCCGGGTTCAGCACTTCGCACAGGGTGTACGGATAACGGTACGTACCGGGCGGCGTGCCCGCGGTCATCGTGACGGTGCCGTCGGGGTTCATCACCAGTCCCGGGATGGGCGGRCTGCCCGGCACCAGCGTGACCTGGCCGATCTGCGCAGGACCACCGCCCAGGGTGTCGTTGCCCAGCACGCTGGGCGAGGTCCCGCCCGTGCCGCTGCGGATCGGGACGAACGCGTCCTCCACGGCATCGATGATCGTGGCGGTCACGGTGAGCGTGACCGTCGCGTCGTCGCAGTTGTCGGGTGTCTGCGTTTCGCAGAGGCGGTAACCGATCGTGTACGTGCCCGCCGGTGTCCCGGCCGGGACGGACACGATGCCCGTTGCCGGATCCAGGACCGGGACCGGACCACCGTTGAGCGAGGTCGCCGGTGTGGTCACCGTGCCGGTGACGCGCGACGGATCCACCACCACACCGTTGATCGTGTCGTTGCCGTAGACGTTGCCGACCGACGGATTGCCGCGAGCCCCATCCACGGGGGCGGGCGCGTCGTCGACCGCATTCACCGCAGGCAGGATGTCGGTGTCCACGCTGCTGGTCGGCGTGCTCACGCCGGGCGACGGAGCGCCTCCCGGCGGCGTGGGCGGCTGGCCCGTGGCCATCGCGGTGTTGCGCACCTGGCCGGCCAGCACGTCGTCAGGCGTCACGCTGTAGGTCGCGTTCGCCACGACCTTCTCGCCCGGCTTCAGCTGTCCCGCCAGGCCCGGCCACGCGTAGGCCAGCGGACTGAGCCCGGCCATCGCATCGCTCACGGACACGTTCGCCAGGGTCACGTTGCCGGTGTTCTCCACCTCAAACCGGTAGGCGATCGTGCTGCCTGCGCGATACGGG
>NZ_JBGFFG010000068.1:0-11132 GCF_056175765.1 Pseudoxanthomonas sp. LjRoot204_2
TCGAAGGCCAGCTCTTCGCCGACCTGGCGCTGACCATTTCCATCGCGGTGGGCATCTCGCTGCTGATCGCCGTCACGGTGCTGCCCGCCGCGGCCGGCAGCTGGCTGCGCACGCGGCCTGGCGAGGAAAACCAGCATCGCTTCTGGTCGCGGCTCAGCGACTGGGCCCTGAAGACCACCGAAGGCCGGCCGCGCCAGCTCGCCTGGGTCGGCGGCCTGGTGCTCGCACCCGCCCTGCTTGCGGTAGTGCTGATGCCGCAGATCGACTACCTGCCGCCGGTGAAGCGCGCCGCGGTGGACGCCTTCTTCAACTTCCCGCCGGGCATGAGCCCCGAACGCGTGAACCGCGAGATCGCCCCCGCATTGCTGGAGCGCATGCGCCCGTACATGGAGGGCGAGAAGGGGCCGCAGCTCAGCAACTGGTACCTCAACCTGTGGCCGGGCGGCGGCACGCTGGGTGCGCGCGTGGTCGATCCGGACGACATCGGTGAACTCGAGCGCATCGTGCGCGACGAGATCGTGGTCGGCTTCCCCGATACGCGCGCGTTCGCCAGCGAAGGCGAGCTGTTCGGCAGCTTCGGGGGCTCGGCGCGCGCCATCGCCATCCACCTGCAGCACAGCGACGGCGATGCGCTGGCGCGTGCGGCGGAGGCAGGACGAAGAGCATTGTCCGAGCGTTTCACCRGTGCCAACGTGCAGGCCTGGCCCAATGCCGACGGCGGCACCCCGGAGCTGCGCGTCAATCCCGACGACCGGCGCCTGGCCGAAGTCGGCTGGCGGCGCCCGGAGCTGGGCACGGTGGTACGCACGCTGGGCGACGGCCAATGGCTGGGCGAGCATTTCGATGGCGACCGCCGCCTGGCGATCATCCTGCGCAGCAACGGCGAGGACGACATCGCGCGCCTGGGCGATGCCCCGCTGGCCACGCCGCAGGGCGGTGTGCTGAGCCTGGCCGACCTGGCGCAGGTGGACACGGTACTCGCGCCGAACCAGCTGCGCCGCATTGATCGCCGTCGCACGGTCACGCTCACGGTCGATCCTCCCGCGGCGATGTCGCTGGAAGAAGCGCTGGACATCGTCAACGAGGAGATCGTGCCGACCCTGCGCGACAGCCTGCCGCCGGATGCGGCCATCCGCATCTCCGGCAGCGCTGACCGGCTCGGCGAGGTGGTGCGCAGCATGGGCATCAACTTCGCGATGGCGCTGGTCGTGCTCTTCATGCTGATGGCCGCGATGTTCCGCTCGCTGCGCGACAGCGCCTTCGTCATGGCCACACTGCCGATGGCAGTGCTGGGTGGCGTCGCCGGCCTGCGCGTCCTCGACCTGGTCGCCGGCCAGACGCTGGATCTCCTCTCGATGATCGGCTTCATCATGCTGCTGGGCATGGTGATCAACAACGCCATCCTGCTGGTCGCCCAGACGCGTGAAGCGCAGGCCGACGGCGCATCGCTCGACGACGCGCTCAAGCAAGCGCTCGAACAACGCCTGCGCCCGATCCTGATCGCCGCGCTGACCGGCGTGCTCGGCGCGCTGCCGATGGCGATCAATCCAGGGCCCGGTGCGGTCATCTATCGCGGACTGGCCGCGGTGTCGGTCGGTGGCGTCGCGCTCAGCCTGCTGTTCACCGTGGTGCTCGTGCCTGCGCTGCTGCGCCTGGCCGGCGAACGCACGCCGCATCCGCGCGGCGACCAGGCCGAGGACGCGTTCGCGCTTCCCCGTGCCACTTCCTGACCCTGTCCTGGAGAATCCCATGCGTCCCCTGCCCAAACTGCTGCTCGCCTCCGCACTCGCGGGCGTCCTCGTCCTGCCATGGATGAAACGGGAGGCCGAAGCCAGCGCGCCACCCGATGAGGCATCGCCGCCCGCCATCGTCAGCGTCGCACCCGCCGTCAGCACGGCCTTTGCGCCGCACCAGTGGTCGCCGGGCAGTGTCATCAGTCGCCGCGATGCGCGTGTGGCAGGCGAACAGACGGGCCGTGTCGTCGACGTCGCGGAGGTCGGCCAGCGTGTTCGCCGCGGACAGGCGCTGGCCGTCCTCGACGACGCCGCGCTGCGCCTGCGCGAGCAGGAGAGCCAGGCAGATCTTGCGCGCATCCAGGCGCAACTCGCCTTGGCCACCCGGCAGGAACAGCGCTACGCGCAGCTGGCGGAACAACAGAACATCGCGCGTGCGCAGTACGAGCAGCTGCGCGCCGATCGCGACGTGCTGGCCCAGGAACGGGCACGCGTGCTGGCCCAACTCGCGCAGCTCCGCCATCAGCGGGCGCAGATGGTCGTCCGCGCGCCGTTCGACGGCATCGTCGTGGAGCGCCACACGCAACCTGGCGAATACCTGGTCACCGGCGCCTCGGTCGCGCGCCTGGTGGACACGGGCGCGCAGGAAGTCCGCGTCCGCGCACCGGTCGACCTGGCCCGCCATCTGTCGCCCGGTACCGAGGTACGCGTGCGCAACGCCGGCACAGAACGCGCCTATCCCGTCAGCGTGCTGGTGCCGGTGGGCGACGAAGCCTCGCGGCAGCTCGAACTGCGCATCGCGGTGGACGGCATGGACATTCCCATCGGCACCGCGGTGGACGTGGGCCTGCCCACCGCCCCGTCGCGCACGGTGATCGCGGTGCCGCGCGACGCGGTGATCCTGCGCCGCGAGGGCGACTTCGTCATGCGGGTGGATGCCGCCGGCAAGGCCGAACGCGTGCCGGTGACGACCGGTACGGAACTGGACGGCCTGGTCGAGGTCGGCGCCGGGATCAAGGCGGGCGATCGCCTGGTCGTGCGGGGCGGCGAACGTGTGGAAGCCGGCCAGATGCTGGACATCCGGTCGCCGGCACCGGCGCTGGCGAAACGCTGACACTGTGCGCCGCGGGGACGCCGGGACGACCGGCGGCCTTCACTGACGACGACCCCACGAACGGGCACAATCCGGGCATGCCGTCCGCCCCTACGCATGCCGCGCCCGCACGCAATCCCACGCCCAACCTGCGCGAGCGCTTCGATGCGATGCGCAACCTCGGCCCGTTCCTGCGCCAGATCTGGCAGACCAGCCGCACGCTGACGCTGGCGAGCCTGGGCCTGCGCCTGGTGCGCGCGTTCGTCCCCGTGGTGACGCTCTACATCGCCAAGATGATCATCGACGAAGCCATCCGGCTGGTCGGGCTGGGCCTGGACTTCGGATCGCTCGGCGAAGCGTGGCGCAGCGGGCAGCTGGACACGCTGGCCACGCTCCTGGCACTGGAGTTCGCGCTGGCGATCGGCTCCGACCTGCTCGGCCGCCTGGTCAGCTACGCCGACGCGCTGCTGTCGGAGCTGTTCACCAACGCGACCAGCGTGCGGCTCATGGCGCATGCGGCCACTCTCGACCTGGAGGACTTCGAAGACCCCGACCTGCAGGACAAGCTGGACCGTGCGCGCCGCCAGACCATGGGCCGCATGAACCTGATGAGCCAGTTGTTCGGCCAGGTACAGGATGCCATCACCGTGGTCGCCTTCGCTGCGGGCCTGCTGGTCTACGCGCCTTGGCTCATCGCCCTGCTCGCGATCGCGTTGATCCCGGCCTTCGTCGGCGAGGCGCACTTCAATGCGCTGGGCTATTCGCTGAACTTCCAGTGGACGCCCGAACGGCGCCAGCTGGAGTACCTGCGGCAGATGGGCGCGAGCGTGGAAACCGCGAAGGAGGTGAAGATCTTCAATCTCCACCGCTTCCTGATCGAACGCTACCGCACGCTCGCGGAGAAGTTCTTCCTCGCCAACCGCGCGCTCGCGCGCCGGCGTGCGCTGTGGGGCACGGTGCTCGCCGCGCTGGGCACGCTCGGGTATTACGTCGCGTATGCCTACATCGCCTGGCGCACGGTGCGCGGCGACTTCAGCATCGGCGACCTGACCTTCCTGGCCGGCAGTTTCCTGCGCCTGCGCCAGTTGCTGGAAGGGCTGCTGATCGGGTTCTCGCAGGTGGCCGGCCAGGCGCTGTACCTGGACGACCTGTTCTCCTTCTTCGAGATCGAGCCGGAGATCACGTCACCTGCAGATGCCGTGCCGGTCCCGCGTCCCATCACCCACGGCTTCGTCTTCGAGAACGTCGGCTTCCGCTATCCCGATGCCGAACGCTGGGCGGTGCGGCATCTCGACTTCGAACTGCACGCGGGCGAAGTGCTGGCCCTGGTCGGCGAGAACGGCGCCGGCAAGACCACGCTGGTGAAGCTGCTCGCGCGGCTRTACGACCCCGACGAAGGCCGCATCCTGCTCGATGGACGGGACCTGCGCGAGTACGACCTCGATGACCTGCGCGCCAACACCGGCGTGATCTTCCAGGATTTCGTGCGCTACCACCTGACCGCGGGCGAGAACATCGGCGTCGGCCGCATCGAGGCCATGCACGACGATGCGCGCGTGCGTGCCGCCGCTGCCCGCGCCATGGCCGACGAGGTGATCGAAAGCCTGCCGCGCGGCTACGACCAGCTGGTGGGCCGCCGCTTCAAGAACAGCGTGGACCTGTCGGGCGGGCAGTGGCAGAAGATCGCGATTGCGCGCGCCTACATGCGCGATGCGCAGGTGATGATCCTGGATGAACCGACCGCCGCACTCGATGCGCGTTCCGAATTCGAGGTCTTCCAACGCTTCAAGGAATTGTCGGACAATCGGACCGCGGTGCTGATCTCGCACCGCTTCTCCAGCGTCCGCATGGCCGACCGCATCCTGGTCCTCGACCAGGGGCGGCTGGAAGCCAGCGGCACGCACGCACAACTCATGGCCGCCGGCGGCCGCTACGCCGAACTGTTCGAGCTGCAGGCCGCCGGTTACCGCTGACTTCCCCCACAGGAGATACGACGTTGCGCAACGCCCACCATCGACTCGCCACCGCCCTCCTCCTCGCCCTGCCGTTGGCCGCCTGCGATTCCTCGGCCAACGGTGACGCGGCCAGGGCGTCGGCGCCCGCCGCCGCGCAGGCCGCACCCGCAGACCAGCCGTCGCAGACGCTGGCCAGCGCGCAGGGCCAGATCCGCGTCACCCGCGTCGCCAGCGGCCTCGACCACCCGTGGAGCCTCGCCTTCCTGCCGGATGGCGCCATGCTCGTCACCGAACGCAGCGGCCAGTTGCGCCGCGTCGGCGCGGACGGGGCGGTATCCGCGCCGATCACCGGCGTACCCAAGGTGTGGGCTACCGGTCAGGGCGGCCTGCTCGATGTCGTACTGGCGCCCGACTTCGCCAGCAGCCAGCGCATCTATCTGAGCTACGCCGAACCCGGCGAGAACGGCACCGCCGGCACCGCCGTCGCCTACGGCACGTTGTCCGGCGATGCACTGGCCGACGTCAAGGTCATCTACCGCCAGGAACCGAAGCTGGAAGGGCCGAACCACTTCGGTTCGCGCATCGTGTTCGACGATGCCGGCCACGTGTTCATCAGCCAGGGCGAACGCAACCAGCGCCCCACCGCGCAGGACCTCGGCAAGCTGCAGGGCAAGCTGGTGCGCCTGAACCTGGACGGCAGCGTGCCCAAGGACAACCCGTTCGTCGGCCGCGCCGATGCGCGCCCGGAGATCTACAGCTACGGCCATCGCAACATGCAGGGCATGGCACGCGATCCGCGCACGGGCAAGATCTGGCAGAACGAACACGGGCCGCGCGGCGGCGACGAGATCAACCTGCCGGAGGCCGGCAAGAACTACGGGTGGCCGGTCATCACCTACGGCATCAACTATTCGGGCCAGCCGATTCCCGAGGCCGAAGGCAAGGCGAAGGACGGCATGGAACAGCCCTACCACCTGTGGGAGAAGTCGCCCGGCGTGTCCGGCATGGCGTTCCTGACCGGCAAGACCGGCAGCCCATGGAACGACAGCCTGTTCATTGGCGCCCTGGCCGAGCGCAACCTGATCCGCCTGACGTTGCAGGGCGACAAGATCGTCGGCGAGGAGCGCCTGCTCAACGAGATCGGCGAGCGCGTGCGTGACGTGCGCGTGGATGCGAACGGCAATGTCTATGTCGTCACCGACGAGGACGACGGCAAGATCTGGCGCATCGAGCCGCCGAAGGCGCCATGAGGAGATCGTCGATGATGCGCGGCATCCTGTTCGCCTGGGTCCTCTCCGCCACCTTGCTGGCGCACGCGCAATCGCCCACGGACTACAGCGACGCCAAGCGGCGGGCGGATGCGGACGAGGCCTCATTGCCCGCGGCCAGCGCCAGTGCCCTGCGCGATGCACAGGGCATTGCGCTGGAGGCCGCCATCGCCGGCTGCGCGACGCCGAYGGCGGATACGTCGCCGTTCGTGGTGGTGGCGGAACTGGACGCATCGGGCAAGGTCGTGCGTACCTGGCGGGAGGGCGGCACGCCGCTGGCGATCTGCGTGCAGAAGCGGATCAATGGCAGCACGCTGTCAGCGCCGCCGCGCGCGCCCTTCTTCACCTCTTTCGAGCTGAGCTTCACCCGATGAGCGACGCCGCGACCGACATCAACGCACTACTGCATGCACGGCTACCGGCCGGCGCGCCGTTGCAGATTCCGCCGCCCTGCCTGCTCGACATGCAGGGCGAGYCCATCGATTACGTGGAAGGCCAGTCGCTGGCGATGCGCTTTCCCGTGCTGCCTCGCTATCAGAATCCGATCGGGCACATGCAGGGCGGCTTCATAGTGGCCGCACTGGACAACACGCTGGGGCCGTTCTCGTACCTGATCGCGCCGCCGAGCGTGACCACCTCGCTCAATACGCAGTACCTGCGACCGGTGACGCAGGAGATGCCGCACATCATCTGCCATGCGCGTTTGGTCGAACGCACGCGCAATCAGTTGTTCCTCGCCGGCGAGGTGCGCGACGACGCGGGCCGGGTGCTGGCGATGTGCCAGGCGGTATGCCAGATCCTGCCGCAGAAGGCGGGTTGAGCGCACGGCAACACGTAGTGAGCGCGATACGCACACTGCGCATTAACCACTCGGGCTCAACCTCTTTCGGTTAAGTCTGATGTGTGCCGGCATGGTGCCGCTGGCCGCGGGGGCCCTACTTTTCTTTGCTTGTGCAAAGAAAAGTAGGCAAAAGAAACACMCCCCGGCGGTCCGCCCGCCGCTGAGCGGCGGGTKCGCAGTCACGACGGGAATTTTCGGAYGGGGCCTCCTGCCCCGGCCGAAAACGGCGCACGTCCTGTGCGCCGCCCCTGCGGGGTTTTACCCGCCGCGACTGCCGGACCTCAGGGGCCCCGAGAGCGGCGTCTGACTGACCAACGCGCGCTTTTGCGGTTGGTCTTGTCTTCTGGCCCCATGAGGCACGGCGAGTGGGCCGGGTACAACCCGAAGGGCGCCGTCATGGATGACGGCGTTTTCGTATGGCACATGGATGTGCCTTACGAAAATTCCCGGCCCGCTCGCGGACCCGGAGCGAAGCGCAGGGCGTGCCGCCTGGGGTGTGTTTCTTTGCTTCTTTCTTTGCACAAGCAAAGAAAGAAGGCCCCCGCGGCGAGCGGCGCCATGCCTGACCCAAAGCCCCGCCTACGAAAGACGCACTCAACACGTTCATCATGAGTGTGCGTTTCGAATGAGCGGCGGATGTGGAGAAGTCGCTGATAGCCGATGAGGACCGACTTCGTTGCCCCTCACCCCAACCCCTCTCTCCCACAGGGACTTCCTTCGGTCGCCGCAGGGAGAGGGCTCTTGGGGCAGTCGTCACTCCAGCAGCCGCGCCCATCCTTCCATCCCTTCCACCCGCGCCAGCACCAGCTTCACGCACACCAGCAACGGCACCGCCAGCAGCAGTCCGATGATCCCCCACAGCCACCCGAACAGCATCAGCGCCAGGATCAGCACCAGTGGCGACAACGCCATCCGCTTGCCCAGGATGATCGGCGTGATGATCTGTCCCTCGATCGTGTGCAGCACCAGGTAAGCGATCGCCGGCAGCATCGACTGCAGCGGCTGGTCGAAGCTGATGAAGCCCACCAGCAGCATCGACACCATCCCGATCAACGGGCCCACATAGGGCGCGAAGTTCAGCAGCGTCGCCATGGTGCCCCACAGCAGCGCTTCGGCCAGCGGCAGGCCCAGCAGGTACAGCACCCCGGCGAACACCAGGCCCACCACCGTGTTGATGATGCTGATGGTCAGTACGTAGCGCGACACCTCGCGCTCGATGGAGTGCAGGATCTCCACGGTGAATTTCTTCTGCTGCCGCCCGGGCAGCAGCGCGATCGCGTTCCGCTGCAGGTTCTCGCCGTACACCATGAAGAAGAACGTCAGCAGCACCACCGCCAGCAGCGACGCGAGCACGCGCGGGGTGGCCAGCAGCTTGCCGTACGGGTCGTCCGGCGTGGCCTGTACCACTTGCGGCTGGCGCCCGGACGCCTGCGCGCCGGCGGCGGCGCGGGCGAAACTCTCCGCGGCCTTGTTGGCGTCCTGCACCGGCTTGGTGAGCTCGCGAAGCTTCGGCGCCAGCTGGCGCATCTCGCGCGGCGCCTGCTGGGCCCACTCCATCGCCGAGGGCAGCATCTTCTGCGCCAGCAGGCCGGTCGCCGCCATGCCGCCGAGCAGCACGATCAGGGCGCCGAGGAAACGCGGGACGTACAACTTGCGCAGCACGCGAATGATCGGGTTGCCGACCAGCGCGAAGAACATCGCCAGCAGCACCGGCAGCAGCAGGTCCTGCGCCGCCCACAGCGTATAGCCGACGGCCAGCGTCGCCAGCACCAGCATCGGCGTCGAACCGCGGGGACGCGAAGGCGGCGGAGTGGGCGCCGGGATGTCGGAGGACGCGGGTGTGCTCATGGACAGGGGGCCGCCTGGAAGGATGCGCGATTGTGCAGCGGTCCCTGTGGGAGCGACGTGAGTCGCGACCCCGCGCGGTGGCGGTCAGGAAGTCCCCACCGCTCACGGTCTTCCAGGACACAAGGGTGCAACGGGACGTCGTTCGTGCGGTCGCGACTCACGTCGCCCCTGCAACAGACCCCGGCGTCAGCGCTCGGACAGCTCCGTTGCCGCTTCGGCCGGCCGCGGGGCGGTCGCCACGATGCGGTCCTCGTCGAAAGCCTCGTCCACCATCGGCTCGTCCTCCTCCTCGACCACCGCGCCGTCGGCCTGGGCCYGCTGCTGCACATCCTGTGCGGTGTCGGCGGCCTGCTCGGCGGTTTCCGCGGCAGTGGCGGCCTGCGCGGTGGCCAGGAAACTGGAGACCGCGGTGAACATCTGCATCCAGCGCGCCCCGGTCAGTGCGCGCAGCGGTTCGGCGCGGCCCACCAGGAAGCCGCTCACCACCCCGGCGATGACGATGCGTCCCGGCGTCCAGCCTTCGCGCCATGAGTCCTTGAGGATCGTCCAGTACAGCGAGGACTGCGCGCTGCGCAGTTCCACCCGCCTCTCGGCCCGTGCCACGTGCTGCTGCAGCTGTTCGAAGCGCATCAGGGGCCTCCGGTGCCGGGGGGCGGCGTGCCCGGCGGAAGTTCGTCGTCGTCGGGGCTGCCGTTCTCGTCGAACAGGCCCAGCCGCGACAGCTGGCGCCGGGTCGCATGCATGCCGGTGTAATCGAAGTAACGGCTCACCCGCCAAGCGGCGAATGCGGTCATGGCCAGGCTGAGGAACGCTGCCAGCGAAAGCGACTGCAGCCAGGAGAAACCGAACCGCTGCATCAGCGCGATCAGCGCGCCGGTGATCAGCAGCCAAGCGGACGCACCGAACACCACCGCCACGCATGCCCACGCCAGCGCACGGCCGAAGGCACTGCGGGCCAGCGCGAAATCCGCCGACACCAGCGCACGCATCGCACGACCGGTGTCCTTCGCGGACCCGTACGCAGCGCGCCCGGCTTCACCGACCTCCTTGAGGCTGTCGATGAAGTCGGGCGGCGGGACGTCGGTGTCGCGGGGCGCGTCGCTCACGCGGCGGGCTTACTTGTCGCCGCCGCCGCTGCGCGCCAGCTTGGCGATGATCCAGCCGGCGGCAAAGGCCACGCCGAAGGAGGCGATCGGCCGCTCGCGGATCAGGTCGGCGGCACTGTCGATCAGGTCGCGACCCTTGTCCATCAGCGCATCGACCTGCTCGCGCGCCGCGCCGCCGCCGGCTTCGGCCGCCGCCAGGCCCGACAGCGCGCCGTCGGCCAGTTCGGATTTGACGTTCGCCTTGCCCAGGCGCAGCTCGTCGCCCGCGGCGCTGGCGGCGCCCTTGATCGCTTCGCTGGCGGCCGCCGCGGCGGAGGCCAGGTGCGAACCGGCTTCGCCCAAGTTGGACTTCAGGGCATCGGTATGTGTGGGAATGCTCATGGGTGTCTCCTGCAGGCGGGGGATGGGGGCACTGTAATGCACGCGGGTGAACGCGCTGTTAGATGGGTGGGGGAAGGAGTGAATAGGGAGCAGTGAAGCGTGAGCGGACGCAAGGACCTCCCTCCTTACATCTCACTTCTCCCCCTCACTCCCGCACCTCACTGCATCAGCAGCCGCCCCGTGCCGCGGCCGCGCAGGATGTCCAGCACCAGCTGCGCCGGCTTGCGCTCGAAGCTGGCGCGGAACCCCGGCAGGTCGCCGAACTCGCCGCTGCTGCTGCGCACGATGATGTCGCCCGGACGCAGCCCGCTGTTCCAGGCGCGGCTGTCGCGCGCCACGTTGCTCACCTGCACGCCGCCCTGCGCGCCGCGCAGCATGCCGCGCAGCGCCTGCCGCGCGGATTCGTCCAGTTCCTTCAGCGTTGCGCCGGCCAGGCGCGGGTCGAGCGTCGCGCCCTCGGCGTTGCGCACGCCTTCCTTCAGCGCCACGTCCAGCTGCAGCGACTTGCCATCGCGGCGCACGTCCAGCGCCACGCGCGTGCCCACCGGCTGCAGGCCTTCGAAGTTGTGCAGGGCGGCGCGGTTGTCGATGCGCTGGCCATTGGCCGCCATCACCACGTCGCCGGGCTGCAGGCCGGCCGCGGCCGCGGCCGAACCCGGATACACCCGCGTCACCAGCGCGCCACGCGGCACGTCCAGCCCCAGCCCGCGCGCCGTGCGCTCGTCCACGTCCTGCGATTCCACGCCGAACGTGCCCCGGCGCACCACGCCGTTGTTGGCGATCAGCTGGTCCATGATGCCGCGCGCCATGTTGATCGGAATGGCGAAGCCCAGGCCGATGTTGCCGGCCATGCTGCCGCGCGGGTTGAAGCTGGCGGTGTTGATGCCCACCAGCCGGCCCTGCAGGT
>NZ_JBGFFG010000069.1:0-11100 GCF_056175765.1 Pseudoxanthomonas sp. LjRoot204_2
CTCCCTGCATGACGGACGCCACCATCGAACGGGTCACACCAACCGATGCCCGCCACTGCACTCCTGCCAACGCGCGGCCACGCACGCAACGGCCAACCGCTCACGACATACATGCATGTACTGGCGGTGCAGCCTGTCCGTCTCTTGCGCGTGGCCGCGTTGCCATGAAGGATCGCAAGGTGCGAGACCTCGCCGCGCGATCCTTGTCTCCCGTCCCTGCCGAGCGCCCCACCATGTCCGCATCGATCGCATTGAGCCTTTCCGGAGGCGGCTACCGCGCCACCCTGTTCCACGCGGGCGCGCTGCGTCGCCTGGCGGAACTGGGCGTGCTGGACCGCATCATCCATGTCTCCGCGGTATCCGGTGGGGCCATTGCCGCCGGCGTATGGGCCGACGATCTGCGCACGCATCCCGGCGGCGATGCGCGGGATCGCGCACGGCGCATCGAAGCGCGCATCCTGGCTTTCTGCAAGGAGAAGATCGATACGGGCACGATCATCGGCGGCATGCTCAACCCGTTCAAGAGCGTCAACGAAACGCTGATCGGTGCCTACCGCAAGCATCTTTTCCGCGACGATCCGCGGCTCGACCAGCTACCTCCCGCGCCGCGCTTCACCTTCTGCGCCACCAACCTGTCGACCGGACGGCAGGTCTACCTGGAACGCGACGGCATCCGCGACTATCGCGTCGGCGAGCATCCCTATGTCGCCACGCTGTGCGAAGCCGTGGCGGCATCCAGTGCGTTCCCGCCCTTCCTTTCACCGATGGACCTCGTGCTGGATCCGGCGTTGTGGCGCCTGTCGTCGCATCGTCGGGCCAGCGGCTTCGGCGCTCCGCCCACCCTCCACCTGACCGACGGCGGCGCGTACGACAACCTCGGCCTGGAGCCGGTCTGGATGAAGGGGTACGACTACGTGCTGGTCAGCGATGCCGGCGCGCCCTATCTCGAGGACACCGAGGTGAAGACCGACTGGTTCTCGCTGGTCAATGCGGCGATGGAAATCGCCACGGACCAGTCGCGGGGGCTGCGGAAGCGCTGGCTGATTTCGCGCTTCAACCAGGCACCCGGAACACCCGGCCATGCACGCGGCACGTACTGGGGCATCGCGAGCGACGTGGAAGACTACGGACTAACGGACGCTATGCCGGTGAAGCACGCCAAGTCGCAGCCGTTGCGGCGCATCGCCACGCGCCTGGCACCGTTCGACAGCGGCGTGGACGAGCGCCTGGTCAACTGGGGCTACGCGATGGCGGACACCGCGATGCGCAAGTGGCGCGCTGACCTGATCGCCGTCACCGCGCCGCCGCCCGCGTGGCCATTGCCGGCGCAGTCGCTGGCGTAGGCCTCATCCGCCCAGGTAGTCGCGCTTGCCGAGAGGCACGCCGTTGTGGCGCAGGATGGCGTGCGATGTCGCCACATGGAAGAACAGGTTCGGCAGGGCGAACCCGAACAGGTAGCTGCGCCCGTCGAAGGTCATGTCGCCGCGCGTGCGCGTGGACAGCGTGACGGTGCGTGCTTCGCTGCCCTCCAGGGCGGCTTCGTCGAACGTGCGCAGATAGTCGCTCACCGCGTCCAGTCGCGCATACAGCTCGGCGAAGGTCGACTCCACGTCCTCGAAGCGCGGCGACTCCACGCCGGCCAGCCGCGCCGGCGCGAACTTGGCGGTGTCGGCCGCGATCTGTACCTGTCGCACCAGCGGCAACATGTCGGGATACAGCCGCGACTGCAGCAGCACCGCCGGTTCGTATCCCCGGGCAAGGGCGTGCGCTTCGCCCTTCGCCAGCGAGTGACGCAGGTTGCTCAGGGCACGCAGGAAGACGGGGACGGAGGCTTCGTACATCGACAGGACGGCGCTCATCAGGGGTTCCGGGCAGTGAAAACGCGAGGATACGCGCGCGCCTGCACCCCGATTAGCCGGTCGACGCGGGAGACTGCATCCCATGACGTGGCACCCGGGGTGTCGCGTTCCGGTGCGGTCACCGCGCATGCGCTAGCATCGCCTGCCCTTCCCACACCCTGCCCCCATGCCCGCCTGGACCGACCTGATCCGCGATGTCCCCGATTTCCCCAAGCCGGGCATCCTGTTCAAGGACATCACGCCGGTGCTGGCCGACGCCGGCGCCTTCGCCGATGCCGTCGATGCGATGGCCGCGCCATGGCGCGCGGCATCGCTCGCTGCGGTCGTCGGAGTGGAAGCGCGCGGCTTCATCCTCGGCGCCGCACTGGCACGCGAACTCGGGGTGGGCTTCGTGCCGGTGCGCAAGCCGGGCAAGTTGCCCGCCCACACCCTGTCGCTCGACTACGGGCTGGAATACGGWCGCGATCGCCTGGAGATTCACGCCGATGCGATGCCGGCGGGTGCACGCGTCCTGGTGGTCGACGACGTGCTCGCCACCGGCGGCACGCTGAAGGCGGCCGTGCAACTGGTCGAGCGGCAGGGCGGCGTGGTGGCGGGGACGGCCGTGCTGGTGGAGCTCGGGTTTCTCAACGCACGCGCGGGGTGGCGCCACGCCGCACCGCTGCATGCGTCGGCGGTGTACTGAAACCGCTCTACCTTGCCGTCATCTTCTTTTCCTTCGCCCCGATGCGGCGGCGCCGTGAGGCACGCCGTACGCCGTTCCGCGGCGGCAGGACATGCGAGCAAGGGAGCGCTGCCTGTGTGTGGCGCCAAAGAAAGAGGGGGAGGCATTGCACCTCCCCCTCCGGCGCCGTAGCGCGATGCCGGCCATGTGTCGGGCATGGACGGCCACGAGCCGCTTCTTGGGGATCGAAGCGGGTCGCCTAGCCGCCGACAGGGGATCGTCGGCGGTTAGCGGGGCGCGTGTGACGGGCCAAGGGCGCTTGCTTCACTGACCTCGGCCGGCACCGCGTGTTCGCTGATTCCTTCTTCCCTCGTCTCCGTCGCGGCATGGGCCGCGTGGCATGCCTTCAGGACGCCCGCATCGCGCGGCTGAGATGCTTCGTGTTGTTTCGGTGGAGGTAGCGCTCAACCAGCGCGTGCAGGTCGATGGCGCGCTGGTCTTTCGGATCGAAGCGCGCGAGCACCTCATTCCAGTTGCCGTCCTGCGACCACCGGATGAAACGCACATAGATGCCATGCCAGGAACCGTAGTCGCGCGGCAGGTCCGACCAGTACGCGCCCGTCTGGGCGACCCACAGCACGGCCTCGATGAAACGGCGCGCATTGCCGCCATGGCGGGCGCGTGCGCCYACACGGCCCGGCAGTGCCTGCATCACCAGCTTCCACTCCTCGGCGGTCAGGCGCTGCATGATGGGCCACTGGCTGATCGCGCGCGGCCCCACGCCCTGCGGGACCGAAAGATTGGGGGCCTGTGGCACGACTACGGCCGGTTCGTCGCGCGTGGTGTCGCCTGCGACAGGAGGCGTGGTCGTGGTTCCGTCGTGCGTCATGCGCGATCCCCCATCGCCACCACGGCGATGCCTGTCGCCGTCGGTTCGTACATTCCGATTACCGCTTGCCCGACCCTCTTCACACTCCGCATGACATCCCCTTGTGGATCCCGTTCTGTCGATGTATCCCTGCCGTCCAGGCCCTGCCTCCGCTCAACTCCGGTTCTGATGGGCAAACAGCTGCGAAGCCGGCATTACGGCTTGCACGTTCGCCCCGCGGCGGTTCATATCTGCAAGGGACGAGATCGTGATGAAGGACACAGTCCGGACATGGCACAACAACCAGACATCGACGGATCACCGCCTGCGGGAACCGGCATGCCTGGGGCACTGGACATCGCGACGATTCCGCCGCCGGACCCCGACTCCGTCACCCAGTTGCTGGGGGAGGTCGAGAATGGACAGCCCGAGGCCTGGAACCGCATCTATGCCCTGCTGTACCGGGACCTGCACCAGATCGCGCGATCGCAGATCCGGCAGCAGCGCCGCGGCCACGTGCGGTCGCCGACCTCGCTGATCAGCGAGACGTGGCTGAAGCTGGCGAGTGCCGATTTCAGCGTGGAGAACCGCGCCCATCTGGTCGCCCTGGTCGCGCGCGCGATGCTCTTCGTCCTGCTGGACGAGGTACGCCGCGCATTGGCCGAAAAGCGCGGCGAGGGCATGGACCTGCTGCCGCTGGACGAGAGCACGGAGCCGGGCCAGAGCCCGCGACTGGAACAGTTGCTGATCCTCGATCAGGCGCTGAACGATCTTGCCAAGCTCGACGCACGGCTCGCCCAGGTGGTGGAGATGCGTTATTTCGGCGGTCTCAGCGAGCTGGAGATCGCCGACGTGCTCAAGGTGACCGAGCGCACCGTGCGGCGCGACTGGCGCAAGGCCCGCGCTTTCCTGTTCAGTCACCTGGGCGACGGCGAGCTCCCCGAGCCCCTGTGAGCCATCGGGCGATCGACCTGCCGTGGGACGCACGTCCGGAATCCTTCCCGCGTGTCGAAAGCTCCTGGTGTGGACCATCGACCTCGCCTCGAAGAAGCCCCGCACCGGACCGCGTCGCGCGCCCGGCAGCCCGTCGTCGCGGTCGTCCGCAAACGTGGCCTGCGCGGATGAAACGTTCCCGCGCGCGCGCGATGTGCCTGTTCGACCTTTACTCGGACATGGCGGATGACGAACAGGCGCGGGCGCTGGCGCTGCTGAAGCGCTCCGATGCCGCGCTCCACGATGCGCTGGTGCAGTTGCTGGTCGCGGATGCCCTGGCGCACGACCTGGATGCGCCGCCCTGGCTCCGCCAAGCCGACGTGCAGGAGGCGCTTCGCGACCTGCAGGTTCCGGTCACCGCGCCGGACCGCCTGCACCGCTGATCGCCGGCGCGGCGGATTTTTCATCTCACAATAGGTGACCGGCTTCTGTCCGGCGCGGGCCTTGCGGCATACGCCGACGTGCGGTGCCTGCACGATGTGGCCGCCATCGCATTTCTCGCTTCAACCACTGTCATTTCCCGTCCCGGCGTGAGCGCCGCATGCGGAATTGGGACCGTGTTGGCAGCCGCCATACCGGGGGGTCTCGCTAGCATGACCACTCCTTCCGACCGGTCCCCGCGCACAAGGAGTGCAGATGACGATCCATGCCGCCGCCGCTTTCGAAGGCAGTTGGGATTTGCTGCCCGAGCAGTGCGATTACCAGCTCGGCCGCGCGCCCCGCAGCGCGCACTATCATCTCGCCTGCGCGGAGGACGGCGCCCTGTCGATCGCGTCGGAGTGGCTGGGCCGCAACGGCAAGCGCCATCGCGCCGCGTTCGATGGTCGCGCCGACGGCACGCCCTATCCGTACCGGGGCACGCCCCATGCCGACGCGCTCAGCTTCGAGTCGGTGTCACCCACGCAGCTGCATTCGACCACCTGGCACGAGGGCAAGGAGGTCCAGTGGTCGGAACGCGAACTGGTCGACGCGGACACGCTGGTGATCCGCATGCGCGGCCACCTGAGCGACGGCCGCAGTTACACCAATGTCGGTGTCTTCCGCCGCCAGGACAGCTGACGCGCGACCGATCGCTTCCCGCGGACGGACACGAAAAGGGCGCCTCGCGGCGCCCTTTTCATTCCTGCCGTGCAAGAACCTTCGGTCCTTGCCCGGTCTCCTCAGCGCGTCTGTACGCAGTTCTGCAGCCACAACACACGCTTGACGTCGTCGTAGCGCAGGAACTGCCCCTTGAACGTCACCTTGTCGCCCTTGCGGAACGTCAGCACGTTCGCCAGCTGGTTCGGCTTGAACAGGCAGGCCACGCCCACCCGCGGCTCGTTGTCGCCCGGTACCTGCAGCAGGCCGGAACCGGGCTGGGGAATGTCGAACGAGACATTGTAGTCCTCGCCGTCTTCCTGGATGTAGTCCACGCGCCCACGCAGCGCATAGTTCCGGCCCTTGTGGCGCGCCGTCACGGCCAGGGCGTTGCCCTTGGCCTCGCGCGCGATCTCGCGCGAGAACACATAGACGTCCTTGACCGTCACGTCGGCGTTGTTCTGCGTCTTCGCCCCCTGCGCCGCGGCGGTGCGGCCTTCCTTGCCGCCCTTCACCTTGCCCAGCAGCTGGCACATGTAGGGACGCATCGCGTCCGCCTTCGCGATCTGGCCCTTCTCGGTCTTCACCGTCATCTGCACGACGGCGCCCGTTCCCTCGGCACTGATGTTGATCAGCGTCGGGATTGCCCGCGTGGTACCGGTGGAGCGCTGTTCGACGAGCATCGTGCCGGTCTCGGCATCCTCGGTGATCACGTCCATCTTCTCGGCGATCATGATGCCGCGCATCTGCCCCATCGCATCCTTGAGCGACAGGTCAGGCACGGTGACACGGCTGGAGAAGTCGTTGCCTGAGAAGATGCTGCCGGACTTGCTGAAGTTGTCCTCGCATTCACCCGCGATGGCGGCGGGCGCCACGCTCGACAGGACGAGCGCGATGGCGGCAAGTAGCTTGTAGGTCATGTGGTCCTCACATAGTGGAAGTAGCGGGCATCCCGGACATCACGCGGCGATGTCCGCCCGCGCCCGATCCGTCCCCGCGGCATTCTGGCAAGCCCGGGCAGCGCACCACAAGCGCCAAGCACCCTAGAATCGCGGCTTTCCTTCAAACCCATGTCAAATCCATGACCCCTCGCTGCATGGCGCCTCGACGCCGACGACGCCACGCGTTCGCCGCCATCGCGTGCCTGCTGCTGTTGCCGGCAAGCGCATACGGGCAGGGCACGCCGACGCCGCGCACCCTGCCTGTGGACGTTCAGGCCRATGTCGACGCGATCGCCGCGCAGCTGGCGCGGGTCGGCGACACGGACGTGGCGCTGGCGTGCGACAAGGCGATCGACAATGCCCGCTACGGCGTGGAGACCATGCTCGAGGTCGGCGAAAGGAACCTGCGTGGGGGCTACATGACGCGGGCCGCCTACGATGCCGTGACACCTTCGCTCCGGTCACTGCTGGACGTGCTGACCGTGC
Source organism: Pseudoxanthomonas sp. LjRoot204_2 (assembly GCF_056175765.1). Lineage (NCBI taxonomy): Bacteria > Pseudomonadati > Pseudomonadota > Gammaproteobacteria > Lysobacterales > Lysobacteraceae > Pseudoxanthomonas > Pseudoxanthomonas sp. LjRoot204_2. The sequence continues at coordinate 6,889 of NZ_JBGFFG010000069.1, forward strand.
AGGACTGCAAGGCTGCCCACGGTCCGCGGCGCGATTTCTACCAGTGCATGTCCAGCGACCACAACCATGTCGTCGCCTGCGGCAAGGCGCATCCTTTCGATCCGTGACGTCGGCGTGCGGTTGACCATCGCGCGCCGCCGCGCCACCCTTCCGGCATGAACCTGATCCTCGGCATGTCGGCGGCATCGTCGGTCCTCCCTGTTTCCGGAAGCCACGCCCGATGACATCGCTGCGCATACCTTCCCTGCTGCAGGAGTGGGCCGGCTTCGCCATTCCCGTGGCGCAGGCACTGGCGATCCTGCTGGGCGCCTGGCTGCTGCTGCGCGTGCTGCGCATCGTGGTCCGGCGCATCTGCGATCACTACCGCCTGCCCGCGCAGGTCGCCGTCAGCGCACGCCGGCTGCTGGGCGTGCTGGTCTACGTGTCCGCCTTCATGGTGGCATTGGGCCGGCTGGGTGTTTCCGGCGGCGTGCTGTGGACCGCGCTGACCGGGTTCACCGCGGTGGCGGCGGTCGCGTTCTTCGCTGCGTGGAGCGTGCTGTCCAACATCTTCTGCAGCGTGCTGATCCTGACCACGCGGCCGTTCCGCGTGCACGACCACATCGAAGTGCTGGAGAACGGCGACAAGCCCGGCCTGCGGGGCCGCGTGATCGACATCAACCTGCTCTACACCACGCTGCTGGAAGAAGACGCGTTGCGTGGCGACACCGTGCTGCAGATTCCCAACAGCCAGTTCTTCCAGCGGACGACGCGGCGCTGGCGCTCGGGCTCGCCGCCGTCGCCCTCCGCGCCCGAATAACGCCTGCGTCAGCCCGCGGTTTCGCATGCGACGGCAGGCGTCGTGGCCCTGCCCCGCAACGTCCGCTGCGCCCACAGGTAGAGCAGCAGGCCGGCGACGGCCATGGCCGCACCCACATATCCTGTCGACGTCCAGCCGTATCCCGCCGTGATCGCCATGCCACCCAGCCACGGACCCAGCGCGTTGGCGGTGTTGAAGGCGGCATGGTGCGAGGCGGCCGCGAGCGTCTGCGCGTCGCCCGCCACGTCCATCAGATGCGACTGGAGCAGCGGACCGAGCGCCCCCATCAGCCCGATCATCACGGTCGCCAGCAGGATCGTCGGCAAGGTGTTCGCGAGCAGCGGGAACAGCAGCAATGCGACCGTCGCCCATGCCAGCACCATCCACGCACCGCGAAGGCGGAACCGGTCGGACAGCCAGCCCCCGACGAAGTTGCCCACCACCCCGCCCACGCCGAAACCCGCCAGCCCCAGCGGTATCCACGCCGGTGACACCTGCGTCACGTCCAGCATCGTCGGCGCCAGGTAGCTGAAGACCGAGAACATGCCGGCGAAGCCGATCGCCCCGATGGCGAGCGCCTGCCACACCGGCAGGCGGTTGAACGCGCGCAGTTCATCGAGGGGCCTGGGCTTGGCGCCGTCGATGCCGGCCGGCAGCCAGATGGCGAGCAGCAGCATCGTGCCCAGCGCGACCAGCGCGACCACGGCGAACACCCATCGCCAGTCGATCACCTGCCCCAGCCACGTGGCGAGCGGATTGCCGATCAAGATGGCCAGCGTCAGGCCCAGCATCACCAGGCTGATCGCACGGCCGCGCCTGTTCGGCGGACTGATCGCCACGGCCGTCAGGGCGGCGACACCGAAGTACGCGCCGTGCGGCAGGCCCGCGACGAAGCGGAACACCAGCAGGCTTTCATAGGTCGGTCCGAGTGCGCTGGCGAGGTTGCCCAGTGCGTAGAACCCCATCAGGGCCAGCAACAGGGTCTTGCGCTTCCAGCCGGCACCGAGGATGGCGAGCAGCGGCGCGCCGACGACGACGCCCAGTGCGTAGGCACTGATGAGGTGCCCCACCTGCGGCTCGGTCACGCCCAGCGACGCCACCATGTTCGGCATCAGGCCCATGCTGGCAAATTCGCTGGTGCCGATGGCGAAACCACCGAGCGTCAGCGCGAACAGGATGAGTCCGGCCTGTCGTGGCGGCAGCGGAAGATCGCTCGGCGCCCTGGACGGCAGAGGAGAAGACGTGGTCATGTCTCATTATGCTGCATGGCAACACGCCGCCGTGCAGCCGGGCATGGAACGCTGCGTCGGGTGTCTGCGAATCCTCGTTACGCTCGACTGTGAGTCGAGCCCAATGCGTTCACAAATGTGTACGCCATGCGGTACAAGAACGTGTCAGGCGACCGCGCGCGGAAACGGACTCCGCAACCGCGGCCCCAGCGGTTTCCGACCCCGGCGCACGCGGCGTCTCCCGCTTGATCGCCCCGACTACCCTGCCATGACGACCCACGCCGCCAAACTCCGGGCACTGTCGCTGTTCGAGGACTTCGTGACCCTCGATCAGCCGTCGCGCGAACGCGCGATGGAAGGCCTGCGCGCGGACGAGCCCGCCGTGCACGCCGTGCTGGAAGCGATGTTGGCCGCGGATGCGCGTACACAGTGGGTCGACCACGCACCTCCCGACCGCCTGCTGGAGGAGATCCCGTCGGCCGCCGCCTCCGCACTCGACCTGCGGGTCGGCAGCCGCATCGGCCCTTGGCGCATCACGGCTGTCCTCGCCAGCGGCGGCATGGGCACGGTCTACGAAGCGCAGCGCGACGACGGCCAGTACCGCCAGCGCGTCGCCATCAAGTGCATCCGTCCAGAACTGACCTCGCCCCGCCTCGTCGATGCGTTCCTTAACGAGCGCAACACGCTCGCCCAGCTCGACCATCCCGGCATCGCCCATCTGCTGGACGGCGGCATCGATGACCACGGTGTGCCGTGGTTCGCCCTGCGCTACGTGGAAGGCGAGACCATCGACCGGTGGTGCGAGCACCATCGCAGCACCGTCCGTGAGCGTGTCGAGCTCATGTCGCAGGCCTGCGAGGCGCTGGCCTTCGCCCACCAGCGTGGCGTGGTGCACCAGGACATCAAGCCGTCCAACCTGCTGGTGACCGTGGAGGGACAGGTCCAGATCGTCGACTTCGGCCTGGCCGCCACGCTGGCGGGTGATCGGCCATTGCGCCGCATCGCGGTCTCCCAAGGCTACGCTGCGCCGGAATCGCTGGCGCCGGAGCGGCCGACACGGGCGGCGGATGTCTATTCGCTCGGTGCGGTGATGTACCAGCTGCTGTGCGGACGCCTGCCGCAGGCGCCGACCTCTCTGCGATCGAAAAGCGCAACGGCGCATGTCCACGCCGAGCCGGCGTCGCGCCTTGCGCGAGACGCGACGTCGGAGGCGGCGCGGTCCCGGGGCGCGCCCGACGGCCGCGCGCTGTCGCGCCAGTTGCGCGGCGACCTGGATGCCATCCTCGCCCGCTGCTGCGCGGCCGACCCCGCCAAACGCTACCCCTCCGCCAATGAGCTGCGTGACGACCTGCGTCACTGGCTGCGTCGCCAACCGGTCGCTGCCCGCGAGGGACTGCCAGGTTACAGGGCGCTCACCTTCATGCGGCGCCACCGCAACGCCTGCGCGCTGGCGGCATTGCTGGTCGTCTCGCTGGGGGCCGCCGCGACGGCGGCACATCTGCAATCGCAGAAGGCCACAAAGGAGGCCGAGGCCTACACCGCGCTGTCGACCCTCTTCGAACAGACGCTTGGCAATGCGACGCTGTCGGGGCTGGGACAGCAGGGGTTCTCGTCCAGGGAYCTGCTCGCACGGGCCGAAGCGCAGGTGCGCGCACTGCCGTTGCAGGAGCACCCCGATGTCCTGGCGCGCGGCCTGCTCATGCTCGCGCGCAACCACGCCGTGATCGGCGACTACCGTCAGGCGCAGGCGTTGACGGACGAAGCAGCGCGGCTCCCGGATACCGACATGGGCACGCGACTGGACGTGCAAGCGACGCTGGCCGCGATGCAGACCGTCGCCGGCGAGCCGGAACGAGCGCTGGCGACGGCGCAGGCCGCGCTGGCGGCGCTGGACGAGGTCGACGACGGCAGCGCACCGCGCGTGCGCGTGCAACTGCTCGCCCACGTGGCCGAAGCGCAATGGAACCTCGCACGGCGCGAAGAAGCCGTTCGCACGCTCGACCGCAGCCTGGGCTACGCCATGGCGCAACTGGACAGCGATCCCGGCGACGTGATCGCCCTGCTGCTCCTGCGTGGCCAGTGGGGGATGCGGCTGCAGGACTTCACGACCGCCGATGCGGACCTGCGGAAGGCGGTCGGCATGGCGTTGGGGGCCTATCCCCTGCAGGCCGCGGATGCCGAGCG
>NZ_JBGFFG010000070.1:0-11065 GCF_056175765.1 Pseudoxanthomonas sp. LjRoot204_2
CCCGAGAAGATGTGAGCGGAGAGCAGTAGATGGCAGCAAGGCGCGGCAAGAACCAGGCCACCCGTAACTCAAGCCACGCGACGCCCGCCTGGGTGTGGCTGGTGCTCGGCCTGCTGATCGGCCTGGCGGTGTATTTCATCGTGCCCGGCCTCGGCAAGAAGGACGGCGACGGTTTCTTCCGCCCGCAGCCCAACCCGGATGCGCAGCCGGCGCCCATCGACAGTGCCGACGTGGAGTCGGTGGTGCCAGATGCGCCCGTCACTGATACGCCGGCCACGGCCGCGGCGACCGACGAAAGCGCGGCGAAGGAAACGCAGTACGACTTCTACACCCTGCTGCCCGGGAAGGAAGTGCAGATGTCCGACGCGGAACTGGCGGCCAGCGCGCGCGAGGAAGACGCCCGCAAGGCGCGCGCCGCACTCAACGGACAGGCGCCCACGCCGGTCGCCACCACGCCGGCCGAGGCTGCTGTGCCCGCCCAGCCCACCCCGATCAACGAAACCGCGCCTGCGCGCGTCGCCGACGTACCGCGCACGGCGGAGACCGCGCCCGCACCGACGCCCAGGCCGGCGACCGTGGCCAGCGCCGACACGGGCGCCCGTTACATCCTGCAGGCGGGTGCATTCGGCGCATCAGGCGATGCCGAGGCGACGAAGGCCAAGATCGCGATGCTGGGCCTGAGCGCGCGGGTGGAGTCGGCGCAGATCAACGGCAAGACCGTGTACCGCRTGCGCATGGGGCCGTACGGCACCGCCAGCGAGCTGGCCGAAGCCAAGCAGAAGCTCGCCGGCAGCGGGTTGCCCGCGATGGCGGTCAAGGCGCAGTGAGCGCCGCGCGGCCGACGCTGCGTCGCCTGCTCGCGGCGACGGCCGCAGCGATGGGGGCGCTGCTGGTCGCCTCGTGGCTGGTCGGCATCGTCGTGCCCGCGCACTGGCAGGAGGTCGTGCAGACGCGCTGGGGATTCCTGGCGCCGCTCAGCTACGTCGTGACGGCCGTCTGCATGGGGCTGGGCGGCGCGCTGGCCGGCCATCGCTTCCTGATCGTCGCCATCGGCCTGACGCTGGCGGTGTGGATCGCGACCCTGGCGGTGCTGGCCGGCATCGCCGGCGCAGCGTCGGACGTCGCCTACCCGCTCGGCTTCCTGCTGCGCACCAACGCCCTCAGCGCACTCCTGTCCGTCGCCGCCGCTGCGCTCGGTACGTGGCTGGGCGCCGTCTGGCGTGCACGTCGCTGACTGCGAACCGCTTTCCCCCCGCGAAGGAATCCCCATGACCCGCACCGCCCTCATCACCGGCGCCACGTCAGGCTTCGGTGCCGCTGCCGTCGGCCGCTTCGTGGCCGCCGGCTGGCGCGTCATCGCCACCGGACGCCGCGCCGATCGCTTGCAGGCACTGGTGGACGAGCTCGGGGCGGACAAAGTGCACGCCGCCGCATTCGACATCCGCGACGAAACGGCCCTGGACGCAGCCCTCGACGCGTTGCCCGCGGCCTTCCGCGACATCGACCTGCTGGTCAACAACGCCGGACTGGCGCTGGGCACGGCACCTGCGCAGCAGGCGTCGCTGGACGATTGGCGCACGATGATCGAAACCAACGTGCTGGCGCTGGTCACCGTCACCCGCCGGTTGCTGCCGCTGCTGGTGGAGCGCAAGGGCGCCATCATCAACATCGGCTCGATCGCCGGCAGCTACCCGTATCCGGGCGGCAACACGTATGGCGGCACCAAGGCTTTCGTTCGCCAGTTTTCGCTGGGACTGCGCAGCGACCTGCACGGCACCGGCGTGCGGGTGACCGACATCGAACCCGGCATGGCCGAAACCGAGTTCACCCTCGTCCGCACGCACGGCGACCAGGCCGCGTCGGACAAGCTCTACGCGGGGGCGCAGCCGATGACGGCCGATGACATCGCCGAACAGATCTTCTACGTCGCCACCCTGCCACCGCACCTCAACATCAACCGGCTGGAGATCATGCCGGTGACGCAGTCGTTCGCGGGGTTCCAGGTCCATCGGGGCGTCTAGGGCGGACGTCGGCGCCGGTCGTTCGGCAATGTCTTTCCACCGGATTGAACCGTTTTCCTCGAATCCGGCACCTTGATTCCCGACAGACAGAGACGGGGGCAGGCGCGTGCAGCGGGACACGGAACGGATACTGGACGAGTACCTCGCCGCGGCGGCCCGCACCGGCGATCGCCCCGCGTGGGAGCGTCTGGTCGCGCGCTGGCAGCCGCGCCTGCTGCGGCACGCATGGCGATTGACGGGCCATCCCGACCTTGCGCGCGACATGGTCCAGGAAGCCTGGGTCGAGATCCTGCGCGGACTCCGCCGGCTGGACGATGTGGCGGCGTTCCCGGCCTGGGCCTTTCGCATCGTCACCCGCCGTTGCACACGTGCGCTCCGCGGACGGCAATTCGAGCGCACCCACCTCGTCGAGATCGAGCCTGAAGCGGTGATGCCTGGCGAACAGGACGCGGCGGGCGAACGCGCGGCGGAGCTGGYCATCGTCAGGGCGGAGATGCAGGCCCTGCCCGCGCCCCAGCGCGCGGCGCTGTCACTTTTCTATCTGGAAGACCTGAGCGTGGCGGAGATCGCCGTCGCGCTCGACGTGCCCCCGGGAACGGTCAAGACCCGGCTGATGCATGCGCGGCGCAAGATCCGCGCGCGACTGGAAGGAAGCACCGATGAACAAGACTGATGACCTGATCAAGCAGACCCTCTCGGCCGAGGATCGCGACCTGTTGTCGCGGCATGGCGAACCCGGCTATTTCTCCCAGGCGTTCGGGCTGTTCCGCGGCACGCTGGGTTGGGTGGTGTGGGTGGCCTACCTCTGCGGCATCGCCGCCTTCGCGGGCTTCGGTGTTTCGCTATGGCGGAGCTGGCATGCCACCGAAGTCCTGGCGGCCGTGCAATGGGGCGTGCTGGCGATCGTGCTGTTCCAGTTCACGATGATCATGAAGTCGTTCCTGGGCAGCCACATGGAAGCCAACCGCATGCTGCGGGAGCTCAAGCGCATGGAGTTGCAACTGGCGCTGCTCAGGCAAGACAAAGCCGGTATGTAGTTGCAGGCGCGTGCAGCTTTCATGCGTCACGTGCGATCAGGCATCGCGCGGTCGTGCGCACGGCGCACGCTACGCCAGCGGTTCGTCGGACAGATAGGTGTAGCCGGTGAGACCCGCCTCCAGCGCGTCGGACAGCAGCCTGGATTCGGCGGCGGGCAGGCCAGCTTCTTCCACGCGCTGACGGTAGACCGCACGCAGGTCGTCCAGCCTGTACCCCACGTAGTCGAGCATCACGTCGGTGGTGTCGCCGCGACGCTGCTGGGTGATCAGGTAGCCGGTGCCCGCGTCGGCACTGACTTCCACCGCGTCGGTGTCGCCGAACAGGTTGTGGATGTCGCCGAGGATTTCCTGGTACGCGCCAACCAGGAAGATGCCCAGCCGGTAACTCTCACCGGGCTTCATCGCGTGCAGCGGCAGCGAGGAATCCAGGCCCTCGTTCTCGACGTAGGTCTTGACCATGCCGTCCGAGTCGCAGGTCATGTCGGCGATGATGCCGCGCCGCGCCGGCGCTTCGTCCAGGCGCTCAATCGGCACGATCGGGAAGACCTGGTCGATCGCCCATACGTCGGGAATCGATTCGAACACGCTGAAATTTACGAAATACTTGTCGACCAGCCGCTCGTTCAATTCATCCAGCAGGTCGCGATGGCTGCGCTCGTCGCTGCTCAGGCGCGCGCGCACGGCATGCGCGATGGCGTAGAACAGGTCATCGATGCGCGCCCGGTGCACCAGGTCGATCTGGCCCAGCGCGTACAGCGACAGGCCTTCGCTGTGGTGGTGCTGTGCTTCGTGGAACAGCTCGACGGCCGGGCGCGTATCCAGTTCGCCATGGATCTCGCGCAGGTGGCGGATCACCGACGGCTCGTCGTCGTGCGACGGCGGCACGCGGCCTTCCGGCGCCTGCTCCACTTCCGACACGTTGACCACCAGCACCGCGTGGTGCGCGGTCATCGCGCGCCCGCACTCGGTGACGATGCGCGGCGGCACCAGGCCATGCTGTTCGCAGGCTTCCGCCAGCGGCTGCACGATGTTGCTGGCGTACTGGCCGATGCCGTAGTTGATCGAGCAGTAGCTGCGCGAACGCGTGCCTTCGTAGTCGATGCCGAGGCCACCACCGACATCGACATGGCTGATGGTCGCGCCCAGCTTCGACAGCTCGACGAAATAGCGGGTCGCCTCGCGCATACCGTTGGCGATGTCGCGCACGTTGCTGATCTGCGAACCCATGTGGAAATGCAGCAGGCCCAGCGTGTCCTGCAGGCCGGCCTCGCGCAACTGCTTCCACAGGTCGAGCACCTGGCGCGGCGACAGACCGAACTTGGCCTTGTCGCCACCGCTGTTCTGCCACTTGCCGGCGCCCAGCGTGGCCAGTCGCATGCGCACGCCCAGGCCGGGCTTCACGCCCAGCGCGCGCGACTCTTCGATGACCAGCGCCAGCTCGGACGGTTTCTCGATGACGATGAACGTCTGCAGGCCCAGCTTGCGGCCGATCAGCGCCAGGCGGATGTACTCGCGGTCCTTGTAGCCATTGCAGACGATCAGCCCGCCCGGGCGCGACAGCGCCAATACGGCCATCAGCTCGGGCTTGCTGCCTGCTTCCAGGCCGAAGCCTTCGCCCGCGTGCGAGGCGAGCGTGCCGGCGACGCCACGATGCTGGTTGACCTTGATCGGGTAGACCGCCGTGTAGCCGCCCTTGTAGTCCCAGTCGGCCTGCGCCTGCGCGAACGCGGCCTGCAGCTTGCCCAGGCGGTCGCCGAGGATGTCGGGGAAGCGCACCAGCAACGGCAACTGCGCACCCTGCGCGCGCGCGGCGTCCACCACTTCGGGCAGCGGGATCACCGGACCCTGCGCGCCCTTGGGCGACACCACGATGCGGCCGGCGGCGTCCACGTCGAAATACCCTTCGGCCCAGTGCGGGACGGAGTAGGTCTTGCGGGCGTGGTCGGTGGACCAGGACATGGCGTCTTCCAGTGTGGGGCTAGCGGACGCGCATTCTACAGGCTGCGGTCACATGGGTCCGTTACAATGCGCCGCCGCAGCGGCAGGCCCCATCGCCGTTGCCATTCCCTTCATGCAGGACAGCCCCATGACCGCCAACGACACCTGGTTCATCGAACACTTCTCGCACACCGGCTCCGCCATCGGCTTCCGCACAACGGGCAAGCTGGATGAAGTGCAGTCGCCGTTCCAGAAGATCGAGATCTACGACAGCACCGACTGGGGCAAGTTGATGGTGATCGACGGCGCGATGATGCTGACCACGCGCGACAACTTCTTCTACCACGAGATGATCAGCCACCCGGTGCTGTTCACCCACGCCGCACCCAGGCGCGTGGTGATCATCGGCGGCGGCGACTGCGGCACGCTGCGCGAGGTGCTTAAGCACCCGGGCGTGGAAAAGGCCACGCAGTGCGACATCGATGAGCAGGTCACGCGCATGGCGGAGAAGTATTTCCCCGAGCTGTGCGAGTCCAACAACGATCCGCGCGCCGAACTGCTGTTCGACGACGGCGTGGCCTACATGGCCAACTGCGAACCCGGCAGCGTGGACGTGGTCATCGTCGACTCGACCGATCCCGTCGGCCCGGCCGAAGGCCTGTTCAACAAGGCGTTCTTCGAAAGCTGCTACCGCGCACTGAAGCCGGACGGCCTGCTGGTGCAGCAGTCGGAGTCTCCGCTGGCGCTGCTGGACCTGATCAAGGACATGCGCGCGGAGATGGGCAAGGCCGGCTTCCAGTCGTTCAAGACGCTGCCGTTCCCGCAGCCGTGCTACCCGACCGGCTGGTGGAGCGTGACCCTCGCCAGCAAGCAGGCCAGCTTCGACTTTGCGTTCCGTGAAGCAGATGCCGCCGCCAAGCCGTTCGACACGCTGTACTACACCGCGCACCTGCATACGGGCGTGCTGGTGGCGCCGCCGTTCGTGGCGAAGGCGCTCGGCGAGTAAGGCGCACCATACGAGGCAAACAGAAAGGCCCCGCTCGTGCGGGGCCTTTTTCTTGGCTGTACGGATCGAAGGGCTTCGCTACGGGGAAAACTCCTTCCACACCGGAATCCGCTYGCCACGTGCCTGCATGCGCAGCACAGCCGCCATGATCAGACCGAACAGGACGCCCGCCATCAGCGCCAGCAGCGCGGCAATGGCCGACGGCATGTGGGTGCGGTTCCAGATCAGCAGCCACATCACGAGGCCCCAGAACACGCCGAAGAAACTTCCCATCAGCAGCGCGATGGAAAGGAAACCGGCCATCAGCGGTGGCGGCACCTTCAGTCCCATCTTCCAGAGCAGGCGGTACAGCGGCGGCGCCGCCGTGCTGCGCCGCACGCCCTTCGACTCGATGAACGACAGCGCCTGCTGCAGGCGGGTGTCGAATGCGGGATCAGCCATGAGGCGTCACAGCGCGTCGGCGTCGAGTTCGCCGGTGCGGATCCGCACCACCCGCTCCAGGTCGTAGACGAACACCTTGCCGTCGCCGATCTTGCCGGTGCCGGCGGCCTTCACGATGGCTTCGACCACCTGCTCGGCCTGCTCGTCGGTGACGGCGACTTCCAGCTTCACCTTCGGCAGGAAATCGACCACGTACTCGGCGCCGCGATAGAGCTCGGTATGGCCCTTCTGGCGCCCGAAGCCCTTCACCTCGGTGACCGTGATGCCGGCGATGCCGGCGTCGGCCAGTGCTTCGCGCACGTCGTCCAGCTTGAACGGCTTGATGATGGCCATGACCATTTTCATGCAGGATTCTCCCTAGGATGCTGGCCTCAGGATAGCGTGCCGGCGCCGCGCGCGGTTGCGGCGGTGGCCCCTCTCGCGGTTCAATGACCGCCTCGCCGCCCGGACATTTCCGACAGCGCTGCGCAGCGAACCCCGATGGCGCACCGACCCGCCCGCCTCGCATGCTCGATGCACTGCCGGAGACCGCACATGATCGACTTCAACCACATCGACGACCTCGCCCGCCGCCTCAGCCAACTGGTGCCGCCCGGACTGCGGGAATCGCAGGAAGAGTTGCAGCAGACCTTCAAGGCCACCCTGCAGGCAGGGCTGGCGAAGCTGGACCTGGTGACGCGCGAGGAATTCGACGTGCAGCAGGCCGTGCTGCTGCGCACCCGCGAGAAGCTGGAAACGCTCGAGCGCACCGTCGCCACGCTGGAAGCCCAGCTGGCCGACAAGCCCGCCCAGTCCTGACCCCGCCGCGATGAGTCTGGCCCTGGTGCACAGCCGGGCACGGGCGGGCGTGTCCGCGCCACCCGTGCGCGTGGAAGTCCACCTGTCCGGCGGATTGCCGTCCACGCAGATCGTCGGCCTGCCGGAAGCCGCCGTGCGCGAGTCGCGCGACCGCGTGCGCGCGGCGATCCTCTGTGCGCAGTTCGAATTCCCGACGCGGCGGATCACGGTGAACCTGGCACCGGCCGACCTGCCGAAGGACGGCGGACGATTCGATCTCCCGATCGCCCTGGGCATCCTCGCCGCAAGCGGACAGATCCGGCGCGAGGCGCTGGCGGACTACGAATTCCTCGGCGAGTTGAGCCTGACCGGCGAACTGCGCGCGGTGGATGGCGTCCTGCCGGCAGCCCTGGCGGTAGCCGCCAGCGGGCGCACGCTGGTAGTACCGGAACCCAGTGGCGCCGAAGCCGCCCTGGTCCAGGACGGACGCGCGCTCACGGGCCGAACCTTGCTCGAAGTCTGCGCCCTGCTCGAAGGCCGCAAGACGCTGCCGAGCGCCGTGGCACCCCCGACGCTGCCTCCGACGATTCCGGACATGGCGGATGTGCGCGGCCAGGCCCACGCGCGGCGTGCGCTCGAGGTCGCTGCCGCAGGGGGACACCACCTGCTGCTGATCGGGTCTCCCGGATGCGGCAAGACGCTGCTGGCGTCACGCCTGCCCGGCCTGCTGCCCGAGGCGAGCGACAGCGAAGCCATGGAAAGCGCCGCCATTGCCTCGGTCAGCGGTCGCGGACTGGACCCGGCGCGCTGGCGGCAACGTCCTTATCGCGCCCCCCACCACACCGCCAGCGCGGTGGCGCTCGTCGGGGGCGGTGCACAGCCGCGKCCCGGCGARATYTCGCWGGCGCACCATGGCGTGCTCTTCCTSGACGAACTGCCCGAATGGAACCGCGCCGCGCTGGAGGTACTGCGTGAACCGCTGGAGTCCGGCACCGTCACCGTCTCCCGGGCCGCGCGCACGGCGGAATTCCCGGCGCGCTTCCAGCTCGTGGCCGCCATGAACCCTTGCCCGTGCGGCTGGGCCGGCGACGCCAGCGGCCGTTGCCGCTGCGGGCCTGATCTCGTCCGTCGCTACCGCAGCCGCGTTTCCGGTCCGCTGTTGGACCGCATCGACCTCCACGTCCACGTCCCCCGGCTGCCGCCGCAGGACTTGCGGCCGGATGCGCCGGACGGCGAAACCACGGCCGCGGTGCAGTCCCGGGTGGTGGCAGCGCGCATTCGCCAGCACGCGCGCTGCGGCAAGCCGAATGCGCGGATGGGCCAGGCGGAGACGATGGCGCACTGCCGCCTGTCGGCGCGCGACCAGGCGCTGCTGGAGCGCGCGGTCGAACGCCTGCAGCTCTCGGCACGCAGCCTGCACCGCATCCTGCGCGTGGCGCGCACCATCGCCGACCTGGCGGAAAGCGGATCCATCGGCACCGCGCACCTGACAGAAGCCCTGGGCTATCGGGGACTGGACCGCGGCAACGCAGCATGACCTCCGGCCACGGCGATGGAAGATGGGGTGTGGTCTACTCGGGTCACACCTGTCGCCGGCGGACGTCCCGTCTGCTGTTCCTTCCTTGCCACCCTGGAGTCCGCCCATGCGCCACACCGCATTCCGCCWCACGCTGCTGGCCTCGACCGTCGCGTTCGCCCTTGCCGCACAGGCGGCGCCATCCGCCGCCGACCGCATCGCCGGTACCGAACTGATCGCGCGCGATGCTCTGTTCGGCAATCCCGAGCGCGCGAACGTGCAGATCAGCCCCGATGGCAAGTACCTCAGCTGGGTCGCCGCCGTCGATGGCGTGCTCAACGTCTGGGTCGCCCCGGCCGACAATCCGGCGCAGGCCAAGGCCGTCACCCAGGACAAGGCGCGCGGCATCCGCAGTTATTTCTGGTCGTACCACCCCGACACGCTGCTGTACCTCCGCGACAGTGGCGGCGACGAGGACTTCCACCTGTACGCCGTCGACCTGAAGACGGGCCAGGCGAAGGACCTGACGCCCTTCCCGAAGACCACCGCGCAGGTGGCCGGCGTCAGCCCCAGGCATCCCGGCACGATCCTGGTCGGCATGAACGATCGCGACGCGCAGTGGCACGACCTCTACAAGGTCGACCTCGCCACCGGTACGCGCACGCTGCTGGAGAAGAACGACGCCAAGATCGCCGGCTACATCGCCGATGCCGATTACACGCTCAGGTACGCACAGCGCTCGCGCCCGGACGGCGGCGCCGACGTGCTGAAGCGCGGCGCCAACGGAGCGTGGGAGAAGTTCGACGACATCCCGTTCGAAGACGTCCTGACCACCAGCCCCGGCGGCCTGACGCTGGACGGCAAGACGCTGTACTTCACCGATTCCCGCGGCCGCAACACCGCCGCGCTGTTCGCGGTGGACGTGGCAAGCGGCAAGCGCTCGCTGGTGCTGGAAGACGCACGCGCCGACGTCGGCGGCACCCTCGCGGATCCGGCGACGGGCAAGGTACAGGCGGTGTCGGTGGACTACCTGCGCGATGAGTGGAAGATCGTCGATCCCTCGATCCGCGCCGACCTGGAGAAGCTGGAAGCGATCGGCCCGGGTGATGTGTCCGTCAACACCCGCACGCTGGACGACAAGACCTGGATCGTCGCGTACTCCGCCGCCGAAGCCCCGCTGGTCTACTACCGCTACGACCGCCCGGCTGGCACGTTGACCAAGCTGTTCTCCGCGCGCCCGAAGCTGGAGGGCAAGCCGCTGGTGCCGCAGTGGCCGGTGGAAATCGCCTCGCGCGACAACAAGACGCTGGTCAGTTACCTGACCCTGCCGCGCAGTGCCGATGCGAACAACGACGGCAAGGCCGATGCGCCGGTGCCGCTGGTACTGCTGGTCCATGGCGGTCCGTGGGCACGCGATTCATATGGCTACGGCGGCTACAACCAGTGGCTGGCCAACCGCGGTTACGCGGTGCTGTCAGTCAACTTCCGCGGCTCCACCGGCTTCGGCAAGGACTTCACCAACGCGGGTAACGGCGAGTGGGCCGGCAAGATGCACGACGACCTGATCGATGCCGTGCAATGGGCGGTCAAGCAGGGCGTGACCACGCAGGACCAGGTCGCGATCATGGGCGGCAGCTACGGCGGCTACGCCACGCTGGCCGGCCTGACGTTCACGCCGGATGCGTTCGCCTGCGGCGTGGACATCGTCGGCCCGTCCAACCTCAACACCCTGCTCAGCACCGTTCCGCCGTATTGGGCCAGCTTCTTCGAACAGCTCGCCAAGCGCATGGGCGACCCGCGCACCGACGCCGGCAAGAAGTGGCTGACCGAACGTTCGCCGCTGACCCGTGCCGACCAGATCAAGAAGCCGCTGCTGATCGGCCAGGGCGCGAACGACCCGCGCGTGAAGCAGGCCGAGAGCGACCAGATCGTCAAGGCGATGCAGGCCAAGAACATTCCGGTGACCTACGTGCTGTTCCCCGACGAAGGCCATGGCTTCGCGCGGCCGGAGAACAACAAGGCGTTCAATGCCGTGACCGAAGGCTTCCTCGCCCAGTGCCTGGGTGGTCGCGCCGAACCGATCGGCAAGGACTTCACCGGCTCGAGCATCAGCGTGCCGACGGGCGCCACCGGCGTGCCGGGCCTGGCCGATGCGCTGAAGGGCCACACGCAGGAAGTAAAGAAGTAAGCCTGCTCCCTCTTGCGTCCATGACAGAAACGGGAAACGCCGGCGAAAGCCGGCGTTTCTTCGTCTGCATCCCTGCGGGCGGCGATCAGGCCGCCTTTTCCTTTTCGTAGAACTGCTCTTCCTCGGTGGAGCCCTTCAGCG
>NZ_JBGFFG010000071.1:0-11041 GCF_056175765.1 Pseudoxanthomonas sp. LjRoot204_2
GATGARGGCGCTGGCGCCGATCTGCGCGGACGTGGCGCAGTTTCCGCCCGGTCATTACTACGACACCGTCACGCGGGAACTGGTGAAGTACTACGAGAAGCCCTGGCGCGACTACGCCGCCGTCGAAGGCGTACAGGTGCCCAGGGAAGAACTGCGCGAAGCCTTCGAGCGTGCCGTGCACCGGCAGTTGATGACCGACGTGCCGTACGGTGTATTGCTCTCCGGCGGACTGGATTCGTCGCTGGTCGCGGCGGTCGCCGCGCGCTACGCACGCCATCGCATCGAGGACAACGACACGACGGAAGCGTGGTGGCCGCGCCTGCATTCCTTCGCCATCGGCCTGGACGGGTCGCCCGACCTGGCCGCGGCTGAGGTGGCGGCGAAGGCGCTGGGCACCGTGCACCACGGTTTCACCTACACGTTCCAGGAGGGGCTGGATGCCATCCCCGAGGTGATCCGCCATATCGAGACCTACGACGTCACCACCATCCGTGCGTCTACGCCGATGTACCTGTTGGCGCGGCGGATCAAGGCGATGGGGGTCAAGATGGTGCTGTCGGGCGAGGGCAGCGACGAGATCTTCGGCGGCTACCTGTACTTCCACAAGGCGCCTAATGCGCGGGAATTCCATGAAGAGTTGGTGCGCAAGCTGGACGCGCTGCACAACTACGACTGCCTGCGCGCCAACAAATCGATGATGGCATGGGGCGTGGAGCCGCGCGTGCCGTTCCTCGACGTCGAGTTCCTCGATGTGGCGATGAAGATGGATGCTGCGCACAAGATGATCGACAAGACGAGCCAGGGCGCGAAGCGCATGGAGAAGGGCGTGCTGCGCGAGGCGTTCGATGGCTACCTGCCGGAATCGATCCTGTGGCGGCAGAAGGAGCAGTTCAGCGATGGCGTCGGCTACGGCTGGATCGACGGGTTGAAGGCGCACGCCGAAGCGCAGGTCAGCGATCGCGAACTGGCAGCGGCCGACAAGCGCTTCCCGGTGAACCCGCCGCAGACCAAGGAAGCCTATTTCTACCGCACGCTGTTCGAGCAGCACTATCCGGGCCAGGCCTGCGCCGAGACGGTGCCGGGCGGCAAGTCGATCGCGTGTTCGTCGCCGGCCGCCATCGCCTGGGACGCCAGCTTCGCGAAGATGGCCGATCCGTCCGGTCGTGCCGTCGCCGGCGTGCATGCGTCCGCGTTGCAGGCGGCGACCACATGACACCGTCCGCCAGCAGGGGCTGGCGGTGCCGGATCACTACCTGGACTGGGCGTTGGCCGGCCGCAGCGTGAGCGTGTGGGTCGCTTCGCCCGGCAGGAAGGGTGTCGGCCTGCCATGCACCCAATCGTCATGGCCCGCGCCCCAGAACGGCGACATCGGGTGGCCACTCTGGCCGCCGGGCATGTGGATGATGCCGTCCGCCTCATGGCCGGGCGAGACCACCATGCGTTCCGACGCGCCGAACGCGGGACCCTGCACGCGCGGCATGGCGCCGTCGCCTGCCAGCGGTTCGCCCGGCATGCAAAGTTTCGCCTTGAGGAATCCGGGCAGCGCGTTGGCCAGCGGGTGGCAGATCTTCGCGGTGTTGCGCTCGCCCCAGCGGCGCTCTGCCAGTGGTCCCTGCTCGGCCAGGTCGTCGCGGACTTCCTTCGCGGCGTCTTCCAGCAATGCATCCCACGTTGCGTAGCGGCGCGACAGCAGGTGCAGGGGGCGCTGCTGCAAAAGCGGCCACACCACGCCCTCCAGCTGCGGCAGGTCGGGCATGATGAAGTCGTCGCCCAGCGTGGCCTGCGCAGGCGCGGTGAGGCCGTCGGCGATGCGTGCGTGCACCGCCAGTCGCCAGGCGCGGACCACGCGGTAGCTGACCGAATCGGTGCTGGCGCGTCCTTCCCAGGTCTTGCCTGCCTCGGCGAGCGCCTTGATGGACGAACTGGCCGGCAACCGCTTCGCTTCGTCCTGCAGCAGCCGCCACCAGCGTTCGAGGAACACAGCACGGTCGTCCAGCTGGATCGACAGAAGGTCGCGTTCGGTGAAGCGTTCCTTCGCCATCAGGCCGTCACG
Organism: Pseudoxanthomonas sp. LjRoot204_2; assembly: GCF_056175765.1. NCBI lineage: Bacteria > Pseudomonadati > Pseudomonadota > Gammaproteobacteria > Lysobacterales > Lysobacteraceae > Pseudoxanthomonas > Pseudoxanthomonas sp. LjRoot204_2. Next base: position 2,054 of record NZ_JBGFFG010000071.1, read on the forward strand.
GATCTGCTTTGCGCGCGCACCCAGCGCATAGCCGCCATCACCGACGCGGGCGAGCGCTTCACCGTCCAGCACGCGCGCATTCGCCGTCCACAGGCGATGGTTGGCGGGGGCGGTCAGTACGGGAGTGAGCTGGCGCGAGATCGCCCATGGCGTGCACGTCGGTGCACCCGATGTGGTCCTGTCGCCAGTCATCGGGCCGCCTGCTTCCAGGGGCGACGGGCAGGCGCCGGCGCGCGACGGCAGCGGACCCAGGATTCGCCACGCGATGCGGCCGTTGTGGTCGGCGATCACAAGGTTCTGTGCCGGCGTGGCAGTCCGTTGCGCAACCGACAAGGCCGCTGACAGGTCGCCCGCGCGTGCGAAATCGGCGAGGCCGAAATTCAGTGCGCCCGGCTGGTGCGCCACCCAGCGCAGCGCAAGCGCAGGCTGCTTGCCGCGCGCCCGATGGATGAGCGGACCGTAGCGCGTGTCCTGCACGTCGACCGTGACCGGGTCGGCGCCGGCCACACGGATCGTTTCGGCGTGGTGCTCGACCGCATCGCAGGTGCCGGGTGCGGCATCCTTCCCGCAGGGCGTCACCGGATACCAGTCGGCGGTATCCGCGTAGCTGTTGGTGAAGCCCCACGCCACATGGCCGTTGCTGCCCACGATGATGGCCGGCAGGCCGGGCAGGCTGAAGCCGGACACGTCCACGCGGCCGCCCGGGGCGCGCGGGTCCGGATAGCGCAGGCGCACGCGGAACYAGATGTTCGGCGCGCGCAGGCCGAGGTGCATGTCGTCGGCGACGATGGCGCGGCCATCAGCCGTCAGCGCGCCAGCCACCGCCCAGTTGTTGCTGCCGGGCGTGCCCTTGTCGGCCAGCCGCCGGTGCGCTCCCGTCGTCGGCATCGGCAGCGTACGCAGGTCGACCTCGTCTGCCGTCGGCAGCGCCGCGTTGCCGCGCGGCTGTCCATACAGCGGCGCGTCCCATTCCGTGCCGTCGTGCGCGAGCAGCCCGAAGAGCCCCGAAGGCACCTGCTGGCGAAGCTGCCAGAGAGCCAGTTCACGCAGGTTCTCCGAGTCCTGCAGGTCGAAGTACATCGCATACCCGGCCAGCGCAGAGTCTGCCACCTCCCATGGGCGCGGTGCCTGCCGCAGCAGCAGATAGGGCCAGGGACGCGCGCGCAGATCGCCCAGCCCGGCGTTGACGCCGCGCGCATACGCTTCGAGCTGCGGCAGGCGGTCGCCGGCGAAATCCTCCAGGTGTTCGGTCACGCGTGCGCGCATGCGATGCATGCGTCGTTCCTTGTCCATCGGCAGGGCGATCGCGCCGAACAGCTCCGACAGCTCACCTGCGGAGCTGCGCCGCATGAGGTCCATTTCGAAGTAGCGTTCCTGCGCGTGCACGTAGCCGAGTGCGCGCACCGCATCGGTTTCGCTGGCGGCCTCGATGGTGACCACGCCCAGTGAATCGCGCTGGATCGCCACCGGCGCGGACAGGTCGGCCAGCGGCTGCTCGCCATCGAGATGCGCCAGGCTTCCCCGAAGCGACCACCACGCCGCCAGCACCGCCAAAACCACCAGGGCCAACAACAGCAGCGCGATGCGCCGGGTCCACTTCAGCATTGCGGGATCCTTGCGGAGATTGCGTGGCGGGGTGGCCGGATTATTCCATGGAAGCCGATGCCACCAACGCCGCGCTGCAGCGCCCAACGAGACTGATTCCGATTCGGTCATCGCCCCGAGGGATGGGGCATGATGCGCGCCTTGCCCCAGGAGCCGCTCCCATGAAAGGCCATCCCGATGTCGTCGACTACCTGAAGTTCCTGCTGCGCGGGGAACTGGCCGCGCGCGACCAGTACTTCATCCATTCGCGCCGGTACGAAGACCAAGGCCTGAAGGCGCTGTTCCACCGCATCGACCACGAGATGCACGAGGAAACCCAGCATGCCGACGCGCTGCTGCGCCGCATCCTGTTCCTGGAGGGCGATCCGGACATGCGGCCGGAAGCCTTCACCGCCGGCAGGACGGTCGAGGAGATGCTGCAGCGCGACCTCGAGGTCGAATACGCGGTGCGGGCCAACCTGGCCAAGGGCGTCGGGATCTGCGAGCAGCATGGGGACTACGTGAGCCGCGACATCCTGCTGGCGCAGTTGAAGGACACCGAGGAAGACCACGCGCACTGGCTGGAACAGCAGCTGGGCCTGATCGAGCGCCTCGGTATCGCGCTGTACCTGACGTCGAAGCTCGACGGCGAGTCCGCCGCAGAGTGATCAGCCGCGACGGAGGCGGTATACCGCCGTCTCCAGCGCGCTCAGCCCCTCTTCGCGAAAACGCGGCTCCTGGTCCAGGATGTCGCGCCGCTCCGCCAGCGTGTGCCGCCAAGGCGCCGAGAACAGCGCTTCGACCTCGGCCTGTGCCACCGAAAACGGTGGCCCGGCCTTCTCCTCCTGCGGATACTCGAGCGTGATCAGCAATCCCTGGCAGCCGGTCGGCAGCGCGGCATACACGGTGTCGCGATAGCGCAGGCGCATGTCGGGCGGCAGGGCGATCAGTGCGGCGCGGTCGTAGACGCCGGCGACGTCCGCCAGCAGCGCCGGTGCCAGGCCGAAGGCATCGCCGACGATGATCTCGATGGGACCGGCGCTGACGTGTTCGCCGTAGCGGCTGGTCGTCCGCACGGGATCCAGCCCGGCTTCCTCGAAGAACTGCGTTACCGCCAGCGGCGACAGTTCCACGCCCAGCACGCGGTACCCCTGCGCCGCCAGCCAGTGCATGTCCAGCGACTTGCCGCACAGCGGCACGAGCACGCGCGAGCCCTGCGGCAGCTGCAACGATGGCCAGTGCTTCTGCAGCAGCGGCATCACGTCGTGGCGATGGAAGCCGATCTGGCCTTCCTGCCACCGCTGCAGCCAGAAGTCGGTGTCCATCGGCCGGTCCTCGTCGAATTCGTTGGGTGAAACCATCGAGCCGTTGCAGGAGGCGTCAGGTCAGACGCCTTTCCGCATGAAAAGCAGTCGGTGCCGAAGCCTCCGGCACTCGGTCTTCACGAGCGCACCTCAGCGCGCCCGTTCGACGGACTATTGGACTTCCAGTCCATCCACCTTCTGCCACCCCCGCGGCAACAAGCCACCCCGCGTGGCGCGCGCGCCGACGTATGCGTCCAGATCCTTGAACGACAGGCTCATCGTGCGCTGTCCGCTCTTGATCGACAACGTGGTGCCCGGCGATACGGCGGCGATGGCGACGACATGCTCGGTGCCCAGTTTGGCCTTGGGGATCTCGATGATCTTGTTGCCTTTGCCCTTGTCCAGTTCCGGCAGTTCGCTGACCGGGAAGGCAAGCAAATGCCCCGCGCTGGTCACCGCGACGATGCGGTCGGCCGGGGGGTTGGGGACGTGGGCCGGCTGCAGCACGTTCGCGCCGGCGGTCAGGTTGAGCATGGCCTTGCCGGCCTTCTGGCGGCCCGTGAGGTTTTCGAATCGGGTGACGAAGCCATAGCCATGCGACGACGCCAGCACGAACCGGTTGTCGTTGTCGCCGCTGGCAAGCGCCTGGAACGACGCGCCCGCCGCCGGCGAGAAGCGCCCGGTCAGGGGCTCGCCGTTGCCGCGCGCGGACGGCAGCGTGTGCACGGCGGTGGAATAGCTGCGGCCTTCCGAGTCGAGGAACGCCACCTGCTGCGTACTGCGCGAGCGCACCGCACCCAGCAGCCCGTCGCCGTCGCGATACGACAACGTTGAGGCATCCACGTCATGGCCCTTGGCGGCGCGGATCCAGCCCTTTTCCGACAAGACCACCGTCATCGGCTCGCTGGCGACCAGTTCGGTCTCGTCCAGTGCCTGGGCGGCATCACGCTGCACGAGCGGCGACAGGCGCGCATCGCCGAACTTCTTCGCGTCCGCCGTCAGTTCGTCCTTGATCAGCTTCTTCAGCTTGCTCTTCGACTCCAGGATGCCGGCGATCTTCTCGCGCTCGGCCAGCAGTTCGTCCTGCTCGCCGCGGATCTTCATCTCCTCAAGACGGGCGAGTTGCTTGAGCTTGGTGTCGAGGATGTAGTCTGCCTGTTCCTCGCTCAGCTTGAAGCGCGCGATCAGCGCGGCCTTGGGCTCGTCCTCGGTGCGGATGATTCGGATGACTTCATCCAGGTTGAGGAACGCGACCAGCAAGCCTTCCAACAGGTGCAGGCGACGCTCGACCTTCTCCAGCCGATGCTTCAGGCGGCGCGTCACCGTGTCGCCGCGGAACGCCAGCCACTCGGTCAGGAACATCTTCAGGTTCTTGACCTGCGGGCGCCCGTCCAGGCCGATGATGTTGAGGTTGACCCGGTAGCTCTTCTCCAGGTCGGTGGTGGCGAACAGGTGGCCCATCAGCTGTTCCGCGTCCACGCGGTTGGAGCGCGGGATCAATACCACGCGCACCGGGTTCGCGTGATCGGATTCGTCGCGGATGTCTTCCAGCCAGGGCAGCTTCTTCGCCCGCATCTGCGCGGCGATCTGCTCGATCACTTTGGACGGCGACACCTGGTAGGGCAGGGCGTCGATGACGATGTTGGCGTTGTCCTTGCGCCAGGTGGCGCGCGCGCGGACGCTGCCGGTGCCGTTCTCGTACATCGCGCGCAAGTCCGAGGCGGCGGTGATGATCTCCGCCTTCGTCGGGTAGTCGGGGCCACGGACGTGTTCGCACAGGTCGGCGACCGTCGCGTCCGGATCGTCGATCAGGCGGATGCACGCGCTGACGATCTCGTTGAGGTTGTGCGGAGGCACGTCGGTGGCCATGCCGACGGCGATGCCGGTGGTGCCGTTGAGCAGCAGGTGCGGCAGGCGCGCCGGCAGCCAGGTGGGTTCCTCGAGCGTGCCGTCGAAGTTCGGTGTCCAGTCGACCGTGCCCTGGCCGAGTTCGCCCAGCAGTACCTCGGCGATCGGCGTCAGCTTGGATTCGGTGTAGCGCATGGCCGCGAACGACTTCGGGTCGTCCGGAGAGCCGAAGTTGCCTTGGCCTTCGATCAGCGGATACCGGTACGAAAACGGCTGCGCCATCAGCACCAGGGCTTCGTAGCAGGCGCTGTCGCCGTGGGGATGGTACTTGCCGATGACGTCGCCGACCGTGCGTGCGGACTTCTTCGGCTTCGCGCCGGCGTTCAGGCCCAGCTCGCTCATCGAATACACGATGCGCCGCTGGACCGGCTTCAGGCCGTCGCCGATGAAGGGCAGGGCGCGGTCGAGCACCACGTACATCGAATAGTCGAGGTAGGCGCGCTCGGCGTACTCGCGCAGCGGGATCTGTTCGAAGCCGTGAAAGGTGGGGCGGATCGTTTCGGTCATTGCGGGCGTGCGGTCTGCGGGTCGGAAGCCCGGCCATTCTACCCGTCGCGTCGTCTCAGCCGCCGATACCCGGCAGCAGCGGACCGTCCAGCCACAGCCAGCGCGCCAGCCAGGCCGTGGTGAAGGCGATCGCCAGGGTGAGCGGCACGCCCACGCGTAGGAAATCGCCGAAAGTGTAGCGGCCGGGATTGAGGATCAGCAGGTTGCCGTGGTGGCCGATGGGGGTCAGGAACGAGGCCACGGCGCCCATCGCGGTGCAGACCACGAACGGCACCGGATTCAGTCCCAGTCCCGTCGCCAGCGCCAGGGCGATGGGCGCCAGCAGCACCGTGGTGGCGGCGTCGGACAGGATCTGCGTCAGCAGCGCGGCGGTCCCGAACATGACCAGCAACAGCATCAGCGGCGACCAGTGCGCGGTGTGGTTGAGCAGCAGGTCCGCCACCAGCGCGGCCGTGCCGGTCTTCTCCATCGCGATGCCCAGCGGGATCACGCCGCCGATCATCACGAAGATGCGCACGTCGATCTCCTGGTAGGCCCGTTCGATATCGACGCAGCGCGTGAGCACCATCGCCACCGCGCCGGCGAGGAATGCGATGTGCGGCGCCAGCGTCTCGGTGGCCGCCGCCGCCACTGCGCCGACCATGATGGCCAGCGCGACGGGGGCCTTGCGGCGCGGCTTTTCCTGGCCGCCGAACGGCATCAGCATCAGGAAGCCGTGGTGGGTCGCCAGCGGCTCCAGGTTCTGCTGCTGGCCCCACAGGACCAGCAGGTCGCCTTCCTGCAGCACCATCTCCGACAGTTCGCCGTGCAGCCAGCCCTCGCGCCGCCACAGGCCCACGACCACGACGCCGAGGTTGCGCAGGAAGTCGATGTCCGCAACGCTGCGGCCGACGAACTCCGAATGCGGCGCCACCACCGCCTGCACCAGTTGCTCTTCGCCGAGCGCTTCGGATTTCGGCTGCTCGCCCGGCTTTTCGCCGTACTTCGCCACGGCATGCAGGGCAAGGCCCGGCTCGTCGCGGATGGAGGCGATCTCGTCCGGCGATGCCCGCACCAGCAGCACATCGCCCGCGGCCAGCAGGCTGTCGCTGCGCTGGACGCGGCGGCGCATGCCGTGCCGCAGCCAGTCCACCACCTGCAGGCGGTCATCGAAGGCTTTCGCGAAATCGCCGCGCGACTTGCCGATCCACGGCGAATCCTCTTCCACCAGCAGTTCGGTGTAGTAGCGGTCCAGCTTCAGGTAATCGCCCTGCGGCGTTTCGCCTTCGCGCTTGGGTACCAGCCACCGGGCCAGCAGCATGTAGACCGTGCCCAGCACCACCAGTGCCGCGCCGATCGGCGTGATGGCGAAGATGTCCAGGGCCGGCAGGTCCGCGCGCTTGATCAGGTCGTTCGACAGCAGGAAGGCCGGCGCGCTGAACAAGGTCAGCGTGGTGCCCAGCGAGGCGGCCAGCGACATGGGCATCAGCAGCCGGGACGCGGCCAGCTTCTGCTCGCGGGCGATGCGCATCAGGATCGGCAGCATCATCGCGGTGACCATCACGTGGTGCGAGAACGCCGCCAGCGCCGCCGTCGCGGGCATGACCACGGCGATGGTCCGCCACTCGCTGCCGCCGGCCGCCTTGCCGATGCCGGCGCCGATGCGGTCGGTGATGCCGGTGGCCGAGAGACCGGCGGACAGCACGAATACCGCCGCGACGATGATCGCGGGCTCGCTGGCGAATCCGGACAATGCTTCCTTCGGTCCCAGGATGCCGGTCAGCGTGAGCGCCAGCAGGGCCAGCAACGCCACCAGGTCGACGCGCAGTTTTTCGCTGATGAACAGACCCAGGGTGATCGCCAGGATGGCGAGGAACAGGATCTGTTGGACTTCCATGCGCTTCCCCGTGCGTTGCGTCGTCGTGCGTGCCGACAGCCTACTGCGGATCGGCGTGAGGACGCGTGAGGCGGCATGCCGCAGGCACGCGCCCATTCCGGAAACGAAAAACCCCCGCTTTCGCGAGGGTCTTCGTTGTGCGTGGTGCCCAGGAGAGGACTCGAACCTCCACGGTTTTACCCGCTAGTACCTGAAACTAGTGCGTCTACCAATTCCGCCACCTGGGCAGGTAAGCGAGGCGCGCATTTTGAGGACCGGGCAGGGGAATGTCAACGGTTCCTTCGCGTGGCGGTATTCAGGCGAGGTGTACCATCCCCCCATGACCAAGAAAACACAGCGAAGTGGCGGCAAGACGCCCGCCGGGAAGGGAAGCAAGCAGGGCGGAGCGTCCGCCTCCCGTGGCACGGGCCAGGCCGGCAAGCCCGCCAGATCCGGTACTCCGGCAAAGAAGAGCCTGCCGCCCTGGATGCCCGAGGCGGCGCGTTCGCCTTCGCGCGCAGCGGGTGGCACGTCCCCGTCGCGACGCCCCGCCGGTGGGCACGCGCCGCGGACGGGCGGGCGTTTCGTCGACCCGCACGCRCAGCGCGAGGCGCAGCGTTACGAACAGCCCATCGCCAGCCGCGAGGCCATCCTCGGGTTTCTGGAAGCGGCCGAAGGGCCGCAGACGGCAGAGGAAATCGCCGGTCCGCTGGGACTGGATGCACCCGAACGCTTCGATGCGTTGTCCAAGCGCCTGGGTGCGATGGTCCGCGACGGCCAGCTGGTGCAGAACCGGCGCGGCGGCTTCGCGCCCGTGCAGCAGACCGACCTGATCTCCGGCACCGTGATCGCCAACCCGGACGGCTTCGGTTTCCTCCGTCCCGACGCCGGCGGCGGCGACGATCTGTTCCTGCCGCCTTATGAAATGCGCAAGGTCATGCATGGCGACCGCGCGCTGGCCAACGTCACCGGCATCGATCGCCGCGGCCGCCGCGAAGGCAGCATCGCGCGCGTGCTGGAACGCGGCGTCACCCGCCTGATCGGCCGCTTCGGTTTCGAAGTCGGCATCGCCTACGTGGCGCCGGACGACAAGCGCATCCAGCGCAACGTGCAGATTCCGCAGGACGCGACCGGGGGTGCGCGGGATGGCCAGCTGGTCGTGGTTGAGCTGACCCAGGCGCCAGATGCGCGACGCCCACCCATCGGCAAGGTCATCGCCGTGCTCGGCGACAGCCTGACGCCGTCGCTGGTGGTCGAGGCCGCGATCCACGGGCACAACCTGCCGCATGAGTTTCCGCAGGAAGTGCTGGACGAAGCCACCGCGGTGCCGCTGGTGGTCGAGCCGGCGATGATCGGCGACCGCGTCGACCTGCGGTCCACGCCGTTGGTGACGATCGACGGCGAAGATGCGAAGGATTTCGATGATGCCGTCTACTGCGAGCCCACGCGCGACGGCTTCCGTCTGATCGTCGCCATCGCCGACGTGTCGCACTACGTACGTCCCGGCACGCCGCTGGATGATGAGGCGCAGAAGCGCGCGACCTCGGTGTACTTCCCCGGATTCGTGGTGCCGATGCTGCCGGAGACGCTGTCCAACGGCATCTGCTCGCTGAACCCGAAGGTCGACCGCATGACCTTCGTCTGCGACATGCAGGTCAACCGCGACGGCGAAGTTACCGGCTCGACGTTCTACGAAGCCGTGATGAATTCGCACGCCCGCCTGACTTACACGCAGGTGTGGAAGGCCGTCGGCGAGAACGACGAGGAGACCCGCGCGCAGATCGCGCCGGTGCTGCCGCACGTCGAACGCCTGTACCAGTTGTACCAGGT
>NZ_JBGFFG010000072.1:0-10963 GCF_056175765.1 Pseudoxanthomonas sp. LjRoot204_2
ACAGGGTCTCGCGCAACGCGCGGTCGTCGGCGTAGGCCTGCACCGGCAGGTAGCACGGCATCTGCAGGGTGAATTTCCAGCCCGGTTCGTCGTCGGCCTTCGCCGCCGCGCGTGCGGCCGACACCACGTCGGCCGGCAGGCCGCCGAGGTGCTGCTTGTCCTTGATCCAGAATTCGTACTCGTCGGTCGCGTCCAGCACGTTCTGGGAGAATTTCGCCGACAGGCTCGCCAGTTCTTCCTTCACCGCGCCGAAGCGTGCCTTCTGCGCGTCCGGCAGCTCGGCGCCACCGAGGCGGAAGTCGCGCAGCGCGTTGTCCAGGACCTTGCGGCGTGCGGCATCGTAGTGCGCCGCTTCCGGCGTATCCGCCAGCGCGCGATACTGCCGGTACAGCGCAAGATTCTGTCCCAGTGCGCTCCAGAAGCGGGTCACCTTGGGCAACTGCGCGTTGTACGCGCTGCGCAGCGCGGGCGAGTTTGCGACCGCCTCCAGGTGCGTCACCTGGTTCCAGCCCCGCGACAGGCGTTCGGTCGCATCGTCCAGCGGCACCACGAAGGTCTCCCATGTCACCGGCGTGACGGATTCCGCCACCTTCACGGCCGCCTCGGCCTCGGCCAGCAACTGGTCTATGGCGGGTGCGATGTGCTCGGGGCGGATCTCGTCGAACCGCGGCAGGCCAGAGAAGTCGAGGAGTGGATTGGTCATGGCTATACCATCTGCAAAAAGGGGATTTCAGTCGGGCCAGTCGGCCCGTGCCAGCGACGGCAGGCCTCGTCCGGCGACAGCGGCGGCGATGGCATCGTCGTTCTCCACGATGGGGATGCCGCGCTCCAGATACCAGTCCCGGTTGTAGTAACTGTGCGCGTAGCGTTCACCACTGTCGCACAGGATGCTGACAATGGACCCCACCTGGCCTTCTTCGCGCATGCGCATGGCCGCCGCGAGGATGCCGACGAAGTTGGTGCCGGTCGATCCGCCAACCCGGCGACCCAGCACCGCGTTGACGTGGCGCATGGCCGCCAGGCTCAAGCCGTCGGGCACCTTCACCATCGCATCGATGCACGCCGGGATGAAGCTGGGTTCGCAATGCGGGCGACCGATGCCCTCGATCCCGGAGCCGCGCGCGCAGGTCAGCGTGGTGTCGTCGCAACCGCCGCACGCGCCCCGGTACTGGTCGAAGAACACCGAGTGCTCCGGGTCGGCACACATCACGCGCGTGGGATGACGGCGATAGCGCACGTAGCGTCCCAACGTGGCGCTGGTGCCGCCGGTACCGGGGCTGCAGACGATCCACGCCGGCACGGGATGGGGCTCGGCTTCCATCTGCTTGAAGATGGATTCGGCGATGTTGTTGTTCGCACGCCAGTCGGTGGCGCGCTCGGCATAGGTGAACTGGTCCATGAAGTGGCCGCCGCTTTCCTGCGCCAGTCGCCGCGAGACCTCGTTGATCTCCGCCGCCTGCTCGACCAGGTGGCAGCGTCCGCCCTGGAACTGGATGGCCGCGATCTTGTCGGGCGAGGTCGACGACGGCATCACGGCGATGAAGGGCAACCCGAGCAGGCGCGCGAAATAGGCCTCGGACACGGCCGTCGAACCGCTGGAGGCCTCGATCACCGGCGCGCCCTCGCGCAGCCAGCCATTCGCCAGCGACTACAGGAACAGCGAGCGTGCCAGCCGGTGCTTCAGGCTGCCGGTCGGATGGCTGGACTCGTCCTTGAGATAGACATCGATGCCGGGAAAACCGGGCAGCGGCAGCGGGATCAGGTGGGTGTCGGCAGACCGGTTGAAGTCCGCTTCGATGCGCTGGATCGCCTGCGCCGTCCAGTCACGCACTGCCATCGCCACGTGGAAGATTCCCTGCCGGGCGCCGACGCGAACGCGGCGCGATGATGGCGCGGCGGCGGGATGTGCGTGGTGGGCCGTGAAGGATTCGAACCTTCGACCAAAAGATTAAAAGTCTTCTGCTCTACCGACTGAGCTAACGGCCCGGGAACGCATCCCGGCCTTGCACCGGGACGCGCATTCTAGCGCATCGTCCGCACGGGGGCGATTCGCGCCCGTCAGGCGTAGTGGGTGGGATCCGGCACGCCGGCGTCGGCGAAGCCGGCGGCGCGCAGGCGGCAGGCGTCGCAATGGCCGCAGGCCCGGCCCTCGGCGTCGGCCTGGTAGCACGACACGGTCTGCGCGAAATCCACCCCAAGGCGCACGCCCTCGCGCACGATGTCGGCCTTGCTCATGCGCAGCAGCGGCGCCTGGATGCGCAAGCCCGCGCCTTCCACGCCTGCCTTGGTCGCCACGTTGGCGAGCTTCTCGAAGGCCTCGATGAATTCCGGGCGGCAATCCGGATAGCCCGAGTAGTCCACCGCATTGACGCCGCAGAAGATGTCGTTGGCGCCCAGCACCTCGGCCCAGCCCAGCGCGACCGACAGCATGATGGTGTTGCGGGCCGGCACGTAGGTCACGGGGATGCCGGGGCCGCCGGCCTCGGGCACGTCGATGTCATCGGTCAGCGCGGAGCCCCCGATGCTGCGCAGGTCCACGTGCACGGTCTTGTGCGCGGCGGCGCCGAGCGTAGTGGCCACGCGCGCGGCGGCATCGAGTTCGGAGGTGTGCCGCTGGCCGTAGCGCACGCTCAGCGCATGCACGGCGAAGCCCTGCTCGCGGGCGATGGCGACGACGACGGCGGAGTCCATGCCTCCGGACAGCAGGACGACGGCATTCTTCATGGGGCGATGTTTCGTGGGGTGATGGGTAGGCTACCGCAGGCGCTGCTCAGCGTCCCGGCTCGTCATCCCACAGCAGCTTGTGCAGCTGCATCTGGAAGCGAACCGGCAGGCGGTCCTCGACGATCCAGTCCGCCAGGTCGCGCGGCGACAGTTCGGACTTGCTGGGCGAGAACAGCACGTCGCAGCGCTCGGGCAAGCGATGCTCGGCCAGCATGCCGCGCGCCCACTCGTAGTCGGCGCGGCCGCACAGCACGAACTTCACCTGGTCGCGCGCGGTGAGCAGCGGCAGGTTCTCAAGGCGGTTGCGCGCCATTTCCTTGGAGCCTGGCGTCTTCAGGTCCACCACGCGCGACACGCGAGGATCGACCTCGGCGATATCGATCGCACCCGAGGTTTCCAGGGAGACGTCGAAACCGGCGTCGCAGAGCTTCTTCAGCAACACCAGGCAGCGCTTCTGCGAGAGCGGCTCGCCGCCGGTGACGCAGACGTGGCGGACGCCATGCCGGGAGACCTCGGCGACGATGTCGTCGATCTCGCGCCACTCGCCGCCGTGGAAGGCATAGGCAGTGTCGCAGTACTGGCAGCGCAGCGGGCAGCCGGTCAGGCGGACGAACACGGTGGGCCAGCCGACCGCGTTTGCCTCGCCCTGCAGGGACAGGAAGATCTCGGTGATCTTGAGGCGTTCCAGCGGGGACTGGACGATTTCGCTGGGGCGGGCGGCATCATTCATGGGGTGCGCATGATACGCCCTGCCGGTCCGGCGTCTCCGTCCGGAGCACCGGTATCTCCTAGACTCAGCGCAAGCGGCCGAGCTGGATGGCGCGCAGGCGGTCGTCGGCCGTACGGGCGACATCCGTGCCCGGGTACTTGGCGATGACCTCGCCCAGCGTGCGTTCGGCTTCGGGCAGCTTGCCGAGGCCGTAGTCGCACAGGCCGATCTTCAACAGGGCGCCTGCCGCCTTGTCGTGGGTCGGATACTGCCCCAGCAGCGCGCGGAACTGCTCCGCAGCCAGCGCGTAGTTCTGCGTGACGTAGTAGCTCTCGCCCAGCCAGTACAGGGCGTTGGGGGCGTACACGCCGCTGGGATAGAGCTGCAGGAAACTGGTGAACAATTGCGCGGCATCCGCGTAATCGCCGGCCTTGAGCTTGTCGAAGGCCACGTTGTAGGCGGCACGCTCATCACCGGCCGCGGACATCGCTCCCGTGTCCCCGTGGACGCTGGGTGGGCGCTCGGACGTAGCGGACACGACGGGCGCCGGCGCGGTGGCCGGCGCACTGCCGAGGGGGGGTGTGGCCGCGGGCGTGCCGACCGGTGACGGCGCGGCGCCGCCTTCCAGTCGGTTGAGGCGACCGTCCAGGTCGAGATACTGGTCACGGCCCCGCTGCTTGAGCTGCTCGTTCTCGTTCTGCAGCTGCTCGAGCTGGGCACGCAGCTCACGCAGTTCCGATTCCTGCTGCGTGACCTTGTTGAGCAGGTCCAGGTTCTGCTGCGGATTGTTCGCTTTCGCTTCCAGCGCGGCCACGCGATCGGCCAGGCTGACGCGCTGCGCGTGAGCGGGAGCGGCGGCCACGAGGGCCGCCGCGAGGACCAGCAGGTACGTCTTCTTCACGATCATCGTGGCGACGACGGCTTACTTGGCCGTGTAGACGATCTCGACGCGACGGTTCTGCGACCAGCAGGACTCGCTGGAATCGGTGCAGACCGGGCGCTCTTCGCCGTAGCTGACCACGGACAGCTGGCTGGCCGAACCGCCGCTGGCCTGCAGGGCGGAATTCACGGCGTTGCCGCGGCGCTCGCCCAGGCCGATGTTGTACTCACGGCTGCCGCGCTCGTCGGCGTGGCCTTCCAGCGTGATGCGCGAGGACGGACGGTCACGCAGGTACTTGGCGTGGCACCCCATGATGGCCTGGAACTCCGGCTTCAGGGCGTCCTGGTCGAGGTCGAAGTAGACCACGCGCTGGCGCAGGCAGGCGTCGGTGTCCAGGTCGCCCGGGCCGTACACGCCCGACGTGGTCGGGGTGGTCGGGGTGGTCGGCGTGGTGGTGGTGGTGTCGGCCGGCGGCGTCGGCTTCACGTCCTTCTTGCAGCCCGCCAGCACGGCGACGGACATCAGGGACAGCATCAGAACACGGGTGGTGTTGTTCATGGTCATTCCTTGCGTCATTGGAACAGGGGGACAGGTGGAGCGAGGGGTCACATTGTAGACACAAACTTAACGAGCGGTACGGTAGGGCGACCACGCAGGTTCGCGCACATCCGCATTCGCCACGACCAGACGCTGGCGTACGCGCGCATCCGCGGAGACGGCATACAGCACGCCGCGCCCGCCTTCGCGTGCGGCGTACAGCACCATGCTGGCGTTGGGGGCGAAACTCGGCGACTCGTCCAGCGAGCCCGGCGACAGCGAAGACCAGCGCGCGCCACCCAGGCTGCTGTCCATCAGGGCGATGCGGTAGTTGTTGCCGCTGCCCTGCACCACTGCCACCTTCTTGCCGTCGTACGACACCGTAGCCGTCGCGTTGTAGTTGCCTTCGAACGTCACCCGGCTGGCGCTGCCGCCAGCGGCGGGCACGCGGTAGATCTGCGGACGACCGCCGCGGTCGGAGGTGAAGTAGATGCTGCCGCCATCCGCGCTCCACACCGGCTCGGTGTCGATGGCGGACGTATTGGTGAGCTGGCGCAGCGAACGGCTGCCCAGGTCCATCACGTAGATCTCGGGATTGCCGCTGCGCGACAGCGTCAACGCCAACTGGCGGCCATCGGGCGAGAACGCGGGCGCGCCATTGATGCCGCGGAAGCTGGCGATCTTCTCGCGCGCACCGGTCGAGATGTCCTGGATATAGATGGCCGAGTTGCCGCTCTCGAAGCTGACGTAGGCCAGCTTGCGGCCATCCGGGCTCCATGACGGGGACAGCAGCGGCTCGGCCGAACGCACGACCGTCTGCGGGTTGTAACCGTCGGAATCGGCCACCATCAGCGCGTAGCGAGTTGCCTTGCCGGTGCCGGCAGCGGTGACGTAGGCGATGCGGGTCCAGAACGCGCCACGCACGCCGAGGATCTTCTCGTAGATGGCATCGGCCATCTGGTGGGCGACGTCACGCAGCGCATTCGAGCGCGCCGTCATGGCCAGGCCGAGCATGCGCTCCTTCTTGGCCACGTCGAAGAGTTCGTACTCGACGCGATAGCCGCCGTCGCCGGCATCCACCACGCGACCGACCACGATGTAGTCCTGGCGCAGGGCCTGCCAGGTCGGATACTGGATCTCGCCACCCCGGGTCGGACGCTCGGCGATGCGGGCCTCCGGCAACGTGCGGAAGGCACCCGAGCGCTCGAGGTCGGCACGGACAACTGCGGACACGTCGGTCGGCGGAGCGGCCGCGCTGCCCTGGTAGGGCATGGGCACCACGGTGATCGGCAGGGCCGAGGCGTTGCCGCCGATGATGTCGATCTCCAGACCCTGCTGCTGGGCGGACGCCAGCACCGGGGCGAGCATGAACAGGATCAAGGCGAACCAGCGCAACGGTTTCTTCATGGGCAACGACTCTGCGGTTGGGCGGGGCGGCAAAGGGATACCAGCCCCCGCGTGAACGTTTTAACAATTGTGAACGGAAGGCAGCGAAACGCGGCGTGAAGTCAGCGGTCGCGGGCCTCGAAGTTCAGCGTCAGGGTGCGGGCGAAGACGGTCTCGAAGCCACGGTACGGCAGCGGTCGCGCCTTCAGTACGGCGCGTTCGATCGAGTCCTGCCCGGCCGCATCCATGGCGCACCCCGGCTGCACTTCTGCGCTGACCACATCGCCGCCGGGCAACTGGCGGATCACCACACGGCAGCGCGTACCGACCGGGACGGACTCCGGGCGCGTCCACTGACGCAAGACAGCCTCCTGGATGGCGGCGGCATAGCGCCCCCTCAGATCCTCATCCGTGCCGCCGGTGCCCGCCGGACCGGCGGACGGCGCCTGCGTGGACGCTGCCGTGGCCGCCGCCTGGCGCGCCCGCGCATCTGCGAGCTGACGGAGCTTCTGTTCGGCCAGCTGCGCCTCGCGGGCCGCCTGCGCCCGCTGGCGCCGGATCTCCTCAAGACGCTTCTTGTCCGCCTCGGCCTTCTGCGCCGCCTCCGTGGTGATGCGCTTTTGCCTGTCCTCTTCCTGTTGGGCGGCGAGCCGGCGCTGCTGCTCGGCCTGCTCCTGGCGCTTGCGCTCGGTCAAGTCGATCTGTTCCTGGCGGCGCTTGGCCTCCTGCTCCTGTCGCGCCTTTTCCTGCGAAATCGCCTCACGGCGCGCTTCATCCTGGTCGACCTCATCCGGCACTGGAATGCGTTCCTGCGCCTGCGCCTGGCGTTCGACCGGCGCGTCCTGCGGTGCAGGCTCGGGAATCGGCTGGGGGGGCGGGACGGTGTCCTCGGGAGCCGGCTCCTGCACCGGCTCGGGCATCGGCGCCGGCTGGAAATCAAGCGCCCGTTCGACCGCCCGCGCATCGGACGACGACACGTCGAGCGTGGCCTCCATCGATTGCGAACCTGCGGCATTCAGGCGCTCGCGGTCCCACTTGAAGTACGGCGACACCAGCAGCACCACGAGCAGCAACACGTGCAGGCCGATGGCCCACGCAACCGCCCGGCCCAGCCCTTCGTCCTGCGGCAGCGTCTGTCGCTGGAAGGCTTCAGCGTGCATGGCGCGTTACTGCTTGGTCCACAGGACGACGTTGGTCACCTTGGCCTTCTTCAGCGCCTCGGTGGCGTCGATCACCCGCTGGTACGGCGCATCCGCGTCGCCTGCGAGCAATACGCGCAATTCGTTGCCCTGTTCGGCCTTGATCGGCGCCAGCATGGCCTCGAGCTGTGCCGCGTCGACGGTGCGCGGCGCCTTGTCGCCGGGCAGTTGCAGGCCCAGCCGGCCATCCGGGTAGGCGACGACGATGATCGGGTCGTTCTTGGTTTCCACGGCCTTGGCCGTGGACGACGGCAGCTTCACGTCCACGCTCAGCGTGAGCAGCGGCGCGGTCACCATGAAGATGATCAGCAGCACCAGCATCACGTCGATGTAAGGCACGACGTTGATCTCGGATTTCAGCTTGCGCCGCTTGCGGTGGACGATGCTTCCGGCCATGGGGAACTCCGCTTACTCGGCTGCGTTCTGGCGCTGGAGGATGGAGCTGAACTCTTCGGCGAAGCTCTCGTAGCGCACCGCCAGCCGCTCGACGCGGGTGGTGAAGCGGTTGTACGCCCACACCGCGGGAATCGCGACGAACAGGCCGATCGCCGTGGCGAACAGCGCTTCCGAAATGCCCGGCGCGACGGCGGCGATGCCTGCCTGCTCGCCGCTGTTGAGCATGTCGTGCATCGTCACCATGATGCCGAACACCGTACCTACGAGGCCGACGTAAGGCGCGGTGGAGCCGATGTTGGCGAGCAGTTCCAGGTTGCGCTCGAGCTGGTCGACTTCGCGCGTATAAGTCACGCGCATGGCGCGCTGTGCGCCTTCCAGCTGCGCGCGTCCGTCAAGGCCGCGCTTGTCGCGCAGGCGGGTGAACTCGCGGAAGCCCGCTTCGAAGATCGCCTCCAGGCCGGTCACCACGCGATTGCGGTCGGCGGCGCCGGCGTAGAGCTTGTGCAGTTCGGCGCCCGACCAGAAGCGGCTCTCGAACTCGTCGGCATCACGGTTGGCGTTCTTGAACACGCGACCCTTGCGGAAGATGATCACCCAGCTGATCAGCGACCCGGCCAGCAGCAGCAGCACGATCAACTGCACCGGCAGGCTCGCCTTGAGCATCAGGTCGATGTAGTTGATGCCGCTATGCACGGTGGCGGCGGCCGCATCGGCCGTCGCGGCGGCGGTCTCCGGCGGCAACGCCTCCACCACGGTGTCCTGGAAGGCCAGTAGCGTTGCGATCATCCGTCGTTCCTCGTCGTTCGGTTCGTGTTGCGCATCAGGTCAAAGCGGACGGCCCGGGGTTTCGAGCCGGCGGAATTCGTCATACAACGCCTCGGGCAGCGCAACGGGTCTGAAACCCGAGGCACTCAGCGCCGCCACCTTCACCTCAGCGGTCAGCAGGACTTCGCCGTCCCGCTCGATGGACTGGGCGAAGACCACGCTGGCCCGCTTGCACTGGTGGATGCGCGCCGACACGTGCAGCAGATCGTCCAACCGCGCGGGACGCAGGAAATCCAGGCGCATCGCGCGGACGGCGAACACCAGGTCGTGGGTCTGGCGCAGTCGTTCCTGGGCATGGCCCCGGGCCCGCAACCATTCGGTACGGGTCCGTTCGAGGAAAGCAACGTATTGCGCGTGGTACACCACGCCACCGGCGTCGGTATCTTCCCAATAGACGCGTGTCGGAAAGATGAACGGCACCGCCTCCGCGGCGATCCTCGTCGAATCAGTAGTCAACGCATGCGCTCCCGCACCCTGTGGTGCATACCAACCTGTAACCAGTGCCGCTCAGAACAGTTCACCGGACGCATCGCCCGGTTCGGGAACGCGCCCCTTCGGCGTGAGTCCCAGGTGCAGGTACGCCTTGCGGGTCGCCATGCGTCCGCGAGCGGTGCGGATCAGGAAACCCTGCTGGATCAGATAGGGTTCGATGACATCTTCCAGCGTGCCCCGCTCCTCGCTGAGCGCGGCAGCCAGGGACTCGACGCCCACCGGACCGCCATCGAAACTGTCGACGATGGTGCGCAGCATGCGGCGGTCGAGTTCGTCGAAGCCCTCGGGGTCCACCTTCAGCATCTGCATCGCCGCGCGCGCGACATCGACGTCGATATGACCGTCGGCCTTGACCTGCGCGTARTCGCGCACGCGGCGCAGCAGGCGGTTGGCGATGCGGGGCGTGCCGCGGGCACGGCGCGCGATCTCCGCGGCGCCTTCCGGCACGCAGTCCATGCCCAGGATGCGCGCGGAGCGCTGCACGATACGGGTCAGCTCTTCGGGCGAGTAGAACTCGAGTCGCTGCACGATGCCGAAGCGGTCCCGCAGCGGAGCGGTCAGAAGACCGGCGCGGGTGGTGGCGCCGATCAGGGTGAACGGTGGCAGGTCGAGTTTGATCGAACGGGCCGCAGGGCCCTCGCCGATCATGATGTCGATCTGGAAATCCTCCATCGCCGGGTACAGCACTTCCTCGACGACGGGCGAGAGGCGATGGATCTCGTCGACGAACAGCACGTCGTGCGGCTGCAGGTTGGTCAGCAGCGCCGCCAGGTCGCCGGCTTTCTCGATCACCGGGCCCGAGGTCACGCGCAGGTTCACGCCCAGCTCGTTGGCGATCACGTGGCTCAGCGTGGTCTTGCCGAGGCCGGGCGGCCCGAAGATCAGCACGTGGTCCAGTGCCTCGCCGCGTCCTTTCGCCGCCTGGATGTAGATGTCCAGCTGTTCGCGCACCGGCTTCTGGCCGAGATACTCGTCCAGCCGCTTCGGCCGGATGCTGGCCTCGATGGCGTCGTCTTCGCGGGTGGCGGAGGAATCGATGATGCGGTCGGCGGTCATGGCCCCATTATGACGGACCGGCTGTGCTTGCGACCGCGCGATCAGGCCGCCACGACAGGCCGTGACCTCATCCCGCGCGTCAGCCGCTCGTAGGAGGCATGCCACGCCCATTCCAGCGGCCCCCGCTTCGCATGTCGCTGCCACGCGTGGGCGAACACCATCACGCAGGCCGCAACCGCCGCGTAGGCCGCGATCGTTACCGGCACCGAAGCGGCATCCGGAACACGCCGCGCCAACCCCAGTCCCCAGTCGTAGCAAAGGGCGGACGCCAGCAGGTTCTGCAGCACATACCCACTCAATGCCATGCGGCCCACCTCGGCCAAGCGCTGTCCGAGGAAGCCGGGTGTTGGCCGCCGCTGGAACGCTTCCGCGACCGCCGCCAGGAGTCCCACCGCCACGAATGGCGCGCTGCCGTAGCGGCCGGCCATGATGCCTGCTTCGCCTCCGAACACGCCCAGCGCCATGTCGATGGGCCACGCCAGCCCCAGGCCGATGACCATCAGCCAACGGCGCAGGCGCGCGCCGCGCGCCTCGAACACGCCCGCATCGAGCAGGCGCGCCCCGGCCAGGAACAACGCCACGCTCATCGGTGCGATGAAGATCATTTCCTGGCGGAAGAGCCAGACGTGGTCGATCCGCGCCACCACCAGGTCCCACCAGCTCGCATTGACCGTGGCCGTCCCGACGGCCGGCTCGGCCGCGAGCTGGTCACCCCACAGCGCCAGCGCAACGACGATGATGCCCAGGAACATCAGGTGG
>NZ_JBGFFG010000073.1:0-10907 GCF_056175765.1 Pseudoxanthomonas sp. LjRoot204_2
AGCGAGGCCAACGCCTTGGCCTTGATCGCGGGATTGCGTTGCAGGGGCAACGCGCGCAGCTGCATCTCGGTCTTGCGGAGCAGCTGGCGGGAAGAAGGCCGGGCGTCCGRCAGTCCCGACAGTGCCACCGCCCCCAGCGTCTGTTCGAACACGGCCGAGACAGCCTGCATGTCGCGCAGCTCGCGGCTGTCCCTCAGCTGCGACCAGCCCAGCACGCCTGCGGCCGTGGCGGCGACAACGACCACGCCGCCGGCCAGTGCGCTGGACAGGGCGTTGCGTTGCAGGAAGCGTTGCACCGCATGCAGCTGGCCGGCATCGCGCGCGCGCACCGGGTAACGCCCCAGCCAGCGCTCCATGTCGTCGATCAGGGCCTCGACGCTGCCGTAGCGATCCGCGGGCGACGTCGCCACGGATTTGAGGGCGATGGCATCCAGGTCGCCTTGCAGGCCGCGGCCCAGTCGCGCCGGGCTGCGGCAGCGACGCTTCCATGCGACGTCCATCGTGGTCGACATCGCCAGCCGCGACGCTGGCCGTGCGGGATGAACGACCGGCGAGGCGATGAGGCTGGCCTGCAGCCGCGGCAGCGGACGAGGCCAGTCGGCGACGAGCAGCTGGTACAGCATGACGCCGATCGAATAGATGTCGCTGGCCGCGGAGGCGGCGCCCCCCGCGAGTATTTCCGGCGCGGTATATCCATTGGATACCGCGATGCAGCGATGCGCGGGCCCTTCCAGGCTGTCCATCATGGCGGACAGGCCGAAGTCGATGAGATGCACGTGGCCGTCCGTCGATACCAGCAGGTTGGCCGGCTTGATGTCCTGGTGCAGCATGCCGCGCCCATGCGCATACCGCAGCGCCTGACAGGCTTGCAGGAGCAGGCGGACGCGTTCGGCGAGCGACAGCCGCTGCTGGTCCGCCCACAGGTCCATGGCGGTGCCGTGCACCAGGCGCATGGCGAACCAGGGTCGGCCATCCGCTTCGATGCCACCGTCGAGCAAGGGCGCGATGTGCGGATGGTCGAGTTGCGCCAGGTGGTTGCGTTCGCGCATGAACGCCTCGATCAGCGTCGGCGACGACATCCCGGCCCGCATGCACTTCAACGCGACCTTCTTTTCGTACTGGCCGTCCGCGCGACTGGCCTCGTAGACGGTTCCCATGCCCCCCGATTCGAGCAGGCGGTCGATACGCCACGGGCCCAGCCGGTTGCCGATGCGTGCGGAAGATGGATCGTCCTCCTCTTCGCCCGACGCATCGAGCATGGCGTCGAGCGCGGCGTTCTCGAGCGGATGCGTGGCCGCGTCGGCGTCCAGCAGCTTGAGCAACGCCGCGTGGAGCGCGGGTTCGCGCGCCTGCAGCCGCGCGAGTGCGGCCGAGCGTTGGGGAGGCGCCAGTTCGACGTACTCGTCGAACAGGGCTAGCGCACGGGCATCCAGATCGGACATCGGCGACGTTCGGAAGAGCGCGCGGCGGCGCGCGTGCGGGATGCGGGCAGCCAAGCAGCCATGGCGGCGAAGGTACCGCGCTTCGAACGGCGCGGGAACACGAACAGCAGGAATGGCGCGCCCGGAGGGATTCGAACCCCCGACCAATGGCTTCGGAAGCCACTACTCTATCCGGCTGAGCTACGGGCGCACGGGACGGGCATTCTAGCCGCAAACCGGCGCGCAGGCGCATATCGTCCGACGGGGCGGGGAAATGCCCGGACCGCGCCATCGCGCCTGCTACCCTTTCCGCATGGGATACGAGCGTTTCGAAGAAGGCGGCGCGCTGCGCTGGCGTGCGCGACTGGGCCAGTACTGGAAGCTGGTGCGCGGCGACCGGCCTATCGGCGTGCTGCTGCTGCTGTGGCCCACCTGGTGGGCACTGTGGTTGGCAGCCGGCGGCGTGCCGCCCTGGTGGACGCTGGTCGTGTTCACCGCCGGCGTCTGGCTGACCCGGTCGGCGGGATGCGTGATCAACGATTACGCGGACCGATGGCTGGACCCGCAGGTGGAGCGCACGCGCGATCGCCCGCTGGCGACCGGTGCCGTATCCGGGCGCGAAGCCTTGGTCGTGTTCGCGGTGCTGATGCTGGCCGCCTTCGGCCTGGTACTGACGATGAACCGGCTCACGGTCGCGCTGAGTGTGGTCGGCCTGTTCCTCGCGGCGAGCTATCCGTATCTGAAGCGCTATACATACCTGCCGCAGGTCTACCTGGGCCTGGCGTTCGGTTGGGGCATCCCGATGGCGTTTGCGGCGGTGCAGGGCGAGGTGCCGCCGGTTGCCTGGGTGCTCTATGGCGCGAACATCCTGTGGGCCACCGCGTACGACACGTGGTACGCGATGGTGGATCGCGAAGACGATCTGCGCGCGGGATCGAAATCCACCGCCATCCTGTTCGGCGATCTGGACCTGGTCATCCAGGGCGTGCTGTACGCGCTGGTCATCATCGCCCTGTACCTGGTGGGACGTCAGGCCGGGCTGGGCATGTATTACGGAATCAGCCTGGCGGTGGCGACCCTGCTGGTCATCTCACAGTTCTGGATGGCGCGTCATCGCGAACGCACCGCATGTTTCCGCGCCTTCCTGCACAACAACTGGGTGGGTGCGGCGATCTTCGCCGGCCTGGCACTGGATCTTGCCCTTCGCGCCGCGTAACGCTTTCACGATCATTGCGGTCGTGCGTATCCCGCAACGTGCGCATTCCCCGCGCGGGCCTGTCGATCGTCAAGAGCGGCCAGCCCCGTCACCGCGTTGTCGGACCGCGTCGTGACGGACACGATGACCGCCGGCAATCCGGTCCCGGCCGCCGCAAAAGGAACAATGCTGCGCGACGCCCGAAGTGCACCGATCCTGCGCCGATGGCGGGCTGCATCGCGACCGGCGGCGCCCTCTGACCGGGGTGAAACGGTGTCCGTCCGCGAGCCTGACCGGCAAGAGCGGTGGGAGCATTCCGGCCTTCCCGGTGGGTGGCCAGATCGTGCTGACGCTGCCGTGCCGGGTGACCGCCACCGCTCTGCCAGGAGGGGTCAGGGAGTGCATGGCCTCAGGGCACGCGCGCGCAGACCCAGGCATCCACCCGCTTCGCACCCGCGCGCCGCAGCGCGCGCGCCGCCGCATCCAGCGTGGCGCCCGTGGTCATCACGTCGTCGAGCAACACCACGTGGTCGGGCGGCGTGAGGCGCGGCGACACCGCGAAGGCGCGTGCGACATTCTTCTGCCGCTGGCCGGCGTCGAGTTCCGATTGCGGTGCCGTCGCGCGGACCCGCAGCAGCAGGTCGGTGCGGAGCGGCAGTGCGAGCGTGGTCGCCAAGGGTCGTGCGAGTTCGAGCGCCTGGTCGTAGCCCCGTTCCCGCAGGCGGTGCGCGTGCAGCGGAAGCGGAACCACGGCGTCCGGCCGGGGGGCCGATGCCAGCGCCCCGACCATGAGGTTCGCCATCAGCCGGCCCGCGGCGAGGTCGCGGTGGAACTTGAAGCGCGGTACCAGCCGGTCCAAGGGAAAACCGTAGACGAACACCGCGCGCACGTGCGTCAGCGAGGACGGATGCTGCAGGCAGTCGCCGCATTCCCCGGCCGCCGGCATCGGCAACCCGCACCGGACGCACGCGACTCGGTTCCAAGGCAGCCGTTCGGTGCAGGACGCACACAGATCGATGCCGTTGTGGCCGCGTTCGAGGCAGATGAGGCAGCGTGGCGCCAGCAGCCACCGGCTCGCACGGCGCCACCAGCCGTCAACTTCCAAAGCATCCATGCGGTTGACAGGGCAGGGCCCGGTTTCCAGACTTCCCCGACTGTAGTCCGCCGAGGCCGCGATGTCCCTTCACATTTCTCCCGATGCGCCGGTCGTGCGCCACGACTGGCAGCGCGACGAACTGCTGGCCCTGTTCGACCTGCCGTTCCCCGCGCTGCTGCATCGGGCATCCACGGTCCATCGCGCCCACTTCGACCCGGCGGAAGTGCAGGTGTCCACACTGCTGTCGGTGAAGACCGGTGGCTGCCCGGAGGACTGCGCCTACTGCCCGCAGGCCCAGCGCTACGACACCGGCGTGGCCGCGCAGAAGCTGATGGACGCCGACGAGGTGCTGGCCAAGGCGGCGCAGGCGAAGGCGGCCGGCGCCTCGCGCTTCTGCATGGGCGCGGCGTGGAGTTCGCCGAAGGACCGCGACATCCCGAAGGTCGCCGCGATGATCCGCGGCGTGAAGGCGATGGGCCTGGAAACCTGCGCCACGCTCGGCATGTTGAGTGGCGAACAGGCGCAGGCGCTGAAGGACGCCGGGCTGGACTACTACAACCACAACCTCGATACCGCGCCCGACTTCTACGGCGACATCATCCATACCCGCCAGTACCAGGACCGCCTGGACACGCTGGCGCACGTGCGCGACGCCGGTATGAAGACCTGTTGCGGCGGCATCGTCGGCATGGGCGAGTCGCGCGACCAGCGCGCCGGCCTGCTGCAGGCGCTGGCGAACCTGCCCTCGCATCCGGATTCGGTGCCGATCAACCGGCTGGTGCAGGTCGCCGGTACGCCACTGCATGGCACCAGCGAACTGGACCCCTTCGAGTYCGTACGCACCATCGCGGTCGCCCGCATCGTCATGCCGGCGTCGATGGTGCGCCTGTCGGCCGGCCGCGAGGCGATGAGCGACGAGCTGCAGGCGCTGTGCTTCMTGGCCGGCGCSAATTCGATCTTCTACGGCGASAAGCTGCTGACCACGGGCAACCCGGACACCGAGCGCGACCAGGCGCTGTTCGCCCGCCTGGGCCTGCGTCCGATGGCCGTGCAGGTGGAAAACGTGCACGACCATCACAGAACCGATGCACCGGGCAGCGGTACGGTGCATGCCGACATCACCCGTCCCGAGCCGTCCTGCGGCCGGGCGGCGTAAGTCGGGGCGATAGGGGGCAGTACCGGACGAAGACGCTGGCGCGGAAACGCGGGCCGGCGTGTCGTCGTCGATGACTTCCCGCGCCCCGGCGTCCTCATCCGCCAGGCCCGCCGACATGACCCGCATCGACCTGCACGACCGCATCCTCGCCCAGCGCCAGCAGCGCATCGTGCTGGGCCGGCAGCGCGTCCGCCGCACCGTCGCGCGCCGCGACGGCGTGCGGGTCGAGATCGGCGGGCGCTGGCTGACCGAGTTCAGCAGCAACGACTACCTGGGACTGGCGCAGCAGTTCGAAGTGACCAACGCGCTGCAGGACGCCGCCGCGCGCGAAGGCGCCGGCGCCGGCGCCTCGCACCTGGTCAGCGGCCACCACGCCGCGCACGAGGGGCTGGAGCGCGACATCGCCGAATGGCTTGGTTATCCGCGTGCGCTCCTGTTCGGCAGCGGATTCCTCGCCAACCTCGCCGTACAGCAGGCATTGCTGGAGGACGGCGATGTCTGCGTGCAGGACCGCCTCAACCACGCCAGCCTGCTGGATGCCACGCGGCTTGCGGGCGCGAAGCTGCGCCGCTATCCGCATCTCGACCCCGAAGGCGCATTGCGCCAGCTGAAGCTGCAGCCGGAGGGCGCGGCGATGCTGGCCACCGATGGCGTCTTCAGCATGGATGGCGACGCCGCGCCGCTGCGGTCGCTCAGTCTCGTCGCCCGCATGCAGCAGGCGCTGTTCTTCGTCGACGACGCGCACGGCGTCGGCGTGCGCGGGCCGGAAGGGCGCGGCAGCGTGGCCGAAGCGCGCATGGGCGTCGCCGACGTGCCGCTGCAGCTGGTCACCCTGGGCAAGGCGCTGGGCGGCTACGGCGCGGTCGTGGTCGGCGAGGACACGCTGATCCAGCACCTGGCCGAAACCGCGCGCCCCTACATCTACACCACGGCCATGCCGCCGGCCTTGGCTGCGGCCACGCGCGTTGCGGTGAAGCATGCGCGCCGCGACCAGTGGCGGCGCGACAAGCTGATGTCGCTGGTCGATCGATTCCGCAGCGGAGCGCAGCGCGCGGGGCTGCAGCTGATGGCTTCGGACTCCGCGATCCAGCCGGTGCTGTGCGGCGGCGATGCCACGGCGCTGGCGCTGTCCGCCGCCCTGGACAGCGCCGGCTACCTGGTGCCGGCGATCCGGCCACCGACGGTACCCGACGGCAAGGCGCGGCTGCGGGTGACGTTGTCCGCCCTGCATTCGCCGCAGGACGTGGACGGATTGGTGACGACCTTGTCGCGCGCGTGGGAGGCGGTGCAGCGCGTGCACGGCGCGGTCGCCTGATCGAACCCGCGCGCGGCCGCACGGTCCCGACTCGCGCGGGATCGGCGACAATAAGCGGCATGCATATCGAAACCCTCGGCAGCGGCCCCTCCCTGGTGCTGTTGCATGGCTGGGCGCTGCATGGCGGCGTCTTCGCGCCCCTGGTGCAGCGACTGTCCGACCGTTACACGCTGCATCTCGTCGACCTGCCGGGCCATGGCCACAGCCGCGACAGCGAGGTCGCGCTGACGCTGGGCGCCACGGTCGATGCCATCCTCGCGCGCACGCCGCCGGCTGTCTGGCTGGCGTGGTCGCTGGGCGGCCTGTTCGCGCTGCATGCGGCAGCCTCGTCGCCGCAGGTGCGCGGGTTGGCGATGATCGCCGCGACGCCGCGCTTCGTCCGCGACGAAACATGGCCGCATGCGGTCGAGGCACGGGTGTTCGCCCAGTTCGGCGACGACCTGCGCAACGACTACGCAGGCACGCTGGACCGGTTCCTCGCGCTCGACACGATGGGCTCCGAACACGCCCGCAGCGAGTTGCGCACGTTGAAGCAGGATCTGTATGCCCGCGGCGAACCGTCGCCTGCCGCCTTGCATGCCGGTCTCAAGCTGCTCGAGCAGTCCGACCTGCGCGCGACGCTGCCGGCACTCGCTGTGCCCACCCTGTGGCTTGCCGGACGCCGTGACCTGCTGGTGCCGTCGAAGGCGATGCAGGCATCGGCCGCCGCCGCGCCGCACGCCACGTTCGTCGAGATCGCGGGCGGGGGCCATGCGCCGTTCCTTGGCCACGCCGATCTCGTGGCGGGCGACGTGGACGCGTTCATGCAGTCGTTGCGGCAGGACGAGGTCGCATGACCACCTTCGACCAACGCCACATCCGGCGCGCCTTTTCGCGCTCGGCCGCAGGCTATGACGCGGCGGCGGCGCTGCAGCACGAGGTCGAGAAGCGCCTGCTGGAATCGCTGGACTACTTCGCCCTGCGGCAGGGACCGGACGCCGTGGCTCCGCGCGTCGTGCTGGATGTCGGGTGCGGACCCGCGCATGCGGCCGCCACCATGCGCAAGCGCTGGCCGAAGGCGCAGGTGATCGCGCTGGACCTGGCGCTGCCGATGCTGCGCGAGGCGAAGAAACAGGCCGGCTGGTGGAAGCCGTTCCAGCGCGTCTGCGCCGATCTGCGCGCCTTGCCACTGGCCGAGGCCAGTGTCGACGTGCTGTTCTGCAATCTCAGCCTGCAATGGGTCGACGACCTGCCGGCGGCGTTCAATGGCTTTCGTCGCGTGCTGAAACCAGGCGGTTTGCTGGTGTGCTCGACGTTCGGCCCGGAAACCCTGCAGGAACTGCGCGAGGCGTTCGCGCAAGCCGACGACACGCCGCATGTCAGTCCGTTCCCGCCCATCGCGCAGTTCGGCGATGCGTTGATGCTCGCGGGCTTCCGTGATCCGGTGCTCGACCGCGATCGCTTCACGCTGACCTACGACGATATGCCCGCCCTGATGCGCGAACTGCGCGCGATGGGCGCGACCAACGCACTGCGCCATCGCCGCCATACGCTGACGGGGCGCGCGCGGTTCGCCGCTGCCGCCCGTGCGTACGAACCGCTGCGACGCGCGGACGGAAAGCTGCCCAGCACCTGGGACGTGATCTACGCGCACGCATGGGCGCCACCGCCGGGCGCGCCGATCCGCGGGCAGGGCGAGGACATCGCGGCGGTGCCGCTGTCGAAGATTCCGATCCGGCGACGCGGCGAGTAGCTCGCCGACGGGGTCGCCACCCCAAAGCTTGCGGCGACCTATCGCGTCCGCGTCGGTTCAGGAGCTGGCGCGGCTCACCTGCCGGACCCACTCCTGCAGATTGTAGTAGTTGGTGACCCTCGCGATGCGGTCGTCGCGGATCTCGAAGAAGGCGCCGCCCGGCAGGATGTAAGTCTGTCCGTCCGCCTCGGGCAGGCCTTCGTCGGTGTGCAGGTACTCGCCATGCACCACGTACTCGGCAGCCGCACGCTGGCCATCCTGGGTTACCAGCACGACGATGTCGCGCAGCTGCTCGCGGTAACAGGCATTCATGCGGCCCAGGAACGTCGCGAACGCCTCGCGTCCGGTTTCACGCGCGCCCTGGTTGAGGTCGTGCACCACGTCGTCGGTGAGCATCGAGAGCATGCCTTCCCAGTCGCCGCGGTTGAACGCCGTGTAGTAGCTCAGGACGAGTTCGGTGGCGCGGTCTTGCCGGCGCGTGCCGTCGATCTTCATGGGAAGTCCCGTGGGGTGGGCAAGGCGGGGATGATACGCCCCGCTGTCAGCGCGGCAGCCGGTCGCGGTGGAAAAAGTAGACTTCCTGCAGCAGGAATCGCCAGCGCGTGGCGAAGCTGCGGAAGCGGCTGGTCGGCGTGGGCGAGCCCACCGCGTGGATGCCCAGGCCGCGGCTGATCCGCAGCGACCGCGCCATGTGCAGCGGGTCGCTGACGATGATGACGCGGTGAAGGTCGTGCTCGTGCATCAGCAGCGAGGCCTGCCGCAGGTTCTCGTGCGTGTTGCGCGACAACGATTCGATCAGGATGGCCTTGTCGGGTACGCCCTGGCGCAGCGCATAGCGGCGCGCGACCTGCGATTCGGAAAACCGTGCGCCCACGCCGCCGTAGCCGCCGGTGAAGATGAGCTTCGGCGCCAGGCCGCGCTTGTACAGGTCGATGCCGTGGCGGATGYGCTCCTCGAACACGGGCGAGGGCTTGGCATCGTACGCGGCGGCGCCGAGCACGATGATGGCGTMCGCCGGGCCGGCGTCGTCGCGCTGCCCCACCCAGACGATGTAGGCGGCCACGCCGACCAGCCAGACCAGCACCAGCAGTGCCAGCCGCCAGAGCCAGCCGCCGATGCCGCGCCTCGTCTTCCGCTGCCTGCCCCTCATGCCGCGCGCTCCCAGGGCAGTGCATCCAGGTCGACATTTCCGCCGGACAGCACCACGCCGACGCGCTGGCCTGCGAAACGGCCGCGCTCCCGCAGGATCGCCGCTAGCGCGATGGCCGACGAAGGCTCCACCAGCACCTTCAGGCATTGCCACAGCAGTCGCATGGCCGCGAGCGTCTCCGCGTCGGGCACGGTGACCACGTCCACCTGGTATGCGCGCAGCACCGCGAAGTTCGGCTCGCCAAGCGTGCCGCGCAGGCCGTCGCAGACGGTATCGGGGGTGAATTCGATGCGGCGCTCGCCCGCCGACAGCGAGGCGGCGGTGTCGGCCGCGCCGTCCGGTTCAGCGCCGATGATGCGGCAGGCGGGCGCGAGGGTGGCAGCAGCTATAGCGGTGCCGGACAGCAGCCCGCCGCCACCGACCGGCGCCACTACCGCATCGAGCGGGCCCTGTGCGTTGAGCAGCTCGAGCGCCGCGGTCCCCTGGCCGGCGATGACATGGGGGTGGGTATACGGATGGATCAGGCTGGCGCCGGTGTCGGCCTGCACCGCGCGGGCGGTCGCCTCGCGCGCGTCGATGGTGGGTGCACAGGAGTGCAGCTGCGCACCGTACCGCGCGATGCTGGCCCGCTTGGCCGCATTCGCGCCTTCCGGCACCACCACATGGCAGGCGATGCCGCGCGTGCGTGCGGCCAGGGCCAGCGCAGCCCCATGGTTGCCGGACGAGTGCGTCACCACGCCGCGTGCGGCGGTCGCGTCGTCGAGGGCCCACACGGCATTGCACGCGCCGCGGAACTTGAATGCCCCCGTCCTCTGCAGCGGCTCGGCCTTGAAATGCAGCTCGCAACCGGCGATCGCGTCCAGCGCGCCCGAGCGCAGCACCGGTGTGGCATGGGCATGCGGAGCGATGCGGGCGGCGGCGGCAAGGACATCGTGGAAGGTGGGCAGGGGGCTCGGCATGCGGAAAGGTTATCGCATCATCCCGACATGAACCTGCGCCAGCAGGCGATTTCACCGCTCAGGGCAGGGGGCAGGGTTAAGCACGGATTCAATGCGGCAGGCCGATGCTGGCCCTGCAAAGCAACGGGGGTCCTGCCATGAAGCGCACATCTCTTCTGACCATCGCATTCGCCAGCCTCGCGCTGGGTGGCTGCGCGACGTACGACTATGTCGGCGATACCGCACCGGGCGGCTATTACCATGGCCGGCCCAGCACGCAGTATTACGACCCGTACGGCGGCTACTACGGTGGCGGTGGAGCCTATGGCGGTTATGGGTATGGCGGGTATGGATACGGCGGCTATTACGGCTATCCGTACTACGGGTACTACGGCTCCCACTACCCCTATTACCCGCCGCGTCACCCGCGCCCGGACCACAACAATCCCCCACCCAAGCCCCCGCCGTCCAATGGCGGAGGCGGCAATCGCCCGCCGCCGTGGCGCGACCCGACCGGCCGCTGGCGCGAAGGGGGATCGCAGCCGATGGTCCCGGGGCGTCCCAACCAGGCCGCGCCGTCCCCGAGCCAGCCCCGTGTCGATGGCGGTGGCTACCAGCGCCCGCGTGTCACCGCGCCTCCGTCCATGCCAAGGCAGGAGCGTCCCCGCACCATGGAACGTGCGTCGCCGCCGCCCCGCATGGAGCGTCCGGCCCCGCCGTCCCGCCCCGCCCGGGCGGAACGGGATACCTCCCGTCAGATAGAACCCTGATTCCAGTCCCCCGCAACGCCCCGTCCGTTGCTTTCCCGCCGCTGCCGTCGCAGGCTGCAAACCCAGTTGACCGGTTGCGTCGCTTTCTGACGTAAGCGGCAATAAAGGTTCAATGTCGACGTCCGGTGGGGAAA
>NZ_JBGFFG010000074.1:0-10855 GCF_056175765.1 Pseudoxanthomonas sp. LjRoot204_2
GGCGTTGGCCTGCTCGCCGGTCGGCTTGTAGCGCAGCGCGGCGTTGGACACCTTGAGGATGTCGTCGCGCTTGCTGACCTCGATCTCGGCGTTGACGGTCAACCCGGGCAGCAGCGTGCCGTCGCTGTTGTCCACGCTGACGACTACCGGATAGGTCACCACGTTGCTGGTGGTGGTGGCGGACAGGCGCACCTGTTGAACCTCGCCACG
The DNA here is from genome assembly GCF_056175765.1 of Pseudoxanthomonas sp. LjRoot204_2. NCBI lineage: Bacteria > Pseudomonadati > Pseudomonadota > Gammaproteobacteria > Lysobacterales > Lysobacteraceae > Pseudoxanthomonas > Pseudoxanthomonas sp. LjRoot204_2. Next base: position 211 of record NZ_JBGFFG010000074.1, read on the forward strand.
GAACTGGCGGTCGGCGAACGCGTCGACGGTGAAGGACACCGCCTGTCCCACCTTGACCTGGCCGATGTCGGCCTCGTCGACAGCCAGCTCGATCTTCATCTTCGACAGGTCTTCGGCGATGGTGAACAGCTCCGGCGCCTGCAGGCTGGCGGCCACGGTCTGGCCCGGCTCGATGGTGCGCGTCAGCACCACGCCATCCACCGGCGAGCGGATGACGGTACGGTCGAGGTTGACGCGGGTGGTCTGCGTGGACGCCGTCTGCTGGCGGATCTGCGCCTGCGCCGCATTGACCTGCGCGCGTGCCTGGTCGCGCGACGCGCGCGCCAGGTCGACGTCGCTCTGCGCGACCAGCTTCTGTCGGCCGAGGTCGGCCTTGCGGGTGTAATCGAGTTCGGCGTTCGCCAGCGTGGCCTGCGCCTGCTTCAGGCTGGCCTGCGCGTTGGCGATCTGGGCATTGCCCTGTTCGATCTGGGCTTCGTACGTGCTCGGATCGATGCGTGCCAGCACCTCGCCCTTCTTGACCTCGCTGTTGTAATCCACCAGCACGTCGGTGACCTGGCCGGAGATCTGGCTGCCGACGGTCACGGTGGAGATGGCGCTCAGCGTGCCGGTGGCCGAGATGGCCACGCGGATGTCGCCGCGTTCGATGGTGGCGGTGCGATAGGCGCTCTCGGCACCCTCGGCCTTGCGCGAGGTCCAGTACCAGGCGCCCGCACCGACGAGGGCGATGACGGCGACCCCCAGCAGGATCCTGGGCAACGGGGAAGGCTTGCGGGGGGCAGTGCGTGCAGGCTGGCTCATGCAGTGAGTCGGCTCGGAAGAGGGGGAGTCGGAAGGGGGAACGCGCCGGAGGCCGCGGCGTTGACAGCGTGCGGTACCGATCAGTTCCCGTATAGCTTACGGAACGAAGCGGATCGTGGCCGTGGTGCCGCGCCCCAGCTCGCTGTCCAGCTCGATCTTCCAGCCGAAGCGTTCGCACAGCCGGCTGACGATGGACAGGCCCAGTCCGCTGCCGTGCGGACGCGAGGGGTCGGCACGATAGAAAGGTTCGAACACGCGGGTCATCGACTCGGCCGACATGCCGATGCCGCTGTCCCGCACGACCACCCGGTCGGGCTCCAGCAGCACGTCGATGCGGCCGCGGTCGGTGTAGGCGCAGGCATTGCGCAGCAGGTTGCTGACCACGACCTGGAACACCCGCGGCGGCGCATGCAGCCGCGGGCGCGCGTGCAGCGTGACCTCCAGGTCGACCGGCTTGTTGAGCAGGAGCGTGCGTGCGTTTTCGGCCTCGTCCATGACGATGTCGGCCACGTCGAAGTCTTCGCTCTGCGGTTCAACCTCGGCTTCGCGCGCGAGGATCAGGAAGGCATCGATCACCGCCTCCATGTCGCGGCCGGCGCGCTGGATGCGCTGCAGGGCACGGGCCACGCGTGGCGGCGCATCTTCCGCCATGCCCATGTCGGTGGCCACGCGGATGACGGTCAGCGGCGTGCGCAGTTCATGACTGGCGTCGCGGGTGAAATCGCGCTCGCGCGCCACATGCGCGGTGACGCGCTGGGCCAGGCCGTGCAGCGCCGAGGCCAGCTGGCGGGCCTCACCCTGCACGTCGCTCGGCAGGCGTTCGGGCGCCAGCGCGCTGACATCCGGGCGGCGCGGATCCCATTCCGCCACCTGCCGTGCCAGCCAACTGACCGGCGACACCAGGCGTTTGGAGGCGCGGTAGGTCAGCCACGACACCAGGTAGATGGCCACCAGGGTCATGATGATCGGCACGGTGCCGAAGTAGAAGGCCAGGCGCTCGGCCTGCGAACGCAGGAACACCAGGTACAGGCGGCCCTGCGGTTGCTCGTCGACGAGCACCAGCAGGTCGTCGTCCTTCAATTCGTGGAAGCCCGGACGGAGATCGCGGAGGTTTTCCGGCAGCACCAGGTTGGAGTGCCCCTTCAGCACCAGGTAGCCGCGCAGGTTGAAGGTGTTCGGTGGCGGCTGCGCGGTACTGGCGCTGTAGAGCTCCCAGAAGTGCCCGGCCTCTTCCTGCAGCGCGGTGTTCATCAGGCTGTGCTTGATGACCGCGGAGATCACGTACACGCCCAGCACGATGGCCAGGCTGACCATGACGGCCTGCAGGATGAAGGCGATCCTGAGTTTGCGGGGCAGGCCGTGGCGCATGGGCAGTCGTCGGGCGGAGGCAGGAAGATGCCGCGCGCCGACGGTCCGGTCAGCCGATGTCGGCGATGCGGTAGCCCGCGCTCTGCACGGTGTGCAGCAGCGGCTTGTCGAACGGTTTGTCGATCACCTTGCGCAGGTTGTAGAGGTGGCTGCGCAGCGTGTCCGAATCGGGCAGGCCATTGCCCCAGATCTCGCGCTCGATCTCCTGGCGCGTCACCACCCGCGGCGATTCGCGCATAAGGATGGTCAGCAGGCGCAGGCCGATGGGCGAGAGCATCAGTTCGGTGCCGCCGCGCGTGGCACGCATGCTGACCGGGTCCAGCACCAGGTCGGCGACCTTCAGCACCTCGGCTCCCACCTGGCGCCGTTCGCGGCGGATCAGCGCGCGCAGGCGCGCTTCCAGTTCCTGGATCGCGAACGGCTTGGTCAGGTAGTCGTCCGCACCGGAACTCAGGCCGGTCAGCTTGTCGTCCAGGGTGTCGCGCGCGGTCAGCATCAGCACCGGCGTGGACTTGCGTGCCTCGGTGCGCAGGCGCTTGCAGACTTCCATGCCGTCCAGCCGCGGCAGCATCAGGTCCAGCACCAGCACGTCGTAGCTGTTCTCCACCGCCAGGCGATACCCGTCCAGGCCGTCGGTGGCGTAGTCGACTTCAAAGCCGCGGCCTTCCAGATATTCCCCGATCATCTCGGAAATGTTGCGGTTGTCTTCCACCACCAGCACCAGACCCGCGGTTTCCTGACTGTGTCGCATGACAACTCCTTGAGAGGCTTCAGGTTTGTGAAGCTACCGGGCCACCGGTAGACACCGCGTGAAGACGCCCTCTCCATTCAGCCGGCAGTTGGCATTACGCTTCGCGCTCCCCTCCCGACGGCCTTGCCATGATCGACCGCATCCTGCCCCTTTTCCTGCTGCTGGCCTCCAACGTTTTCATGACGTTCGCCTGGTATGGGCACCTGAAGTACAAGTCCTCGCCGCTGTTCGTGGCGATCCTGGCCAGCTGGGGCATCGCGTTCTTCGAGTACACCCTGATGGTGCCGGCTAACCGGATGGGCAGCACGGTGTACTCGGTCGTGCAGCTGAAGACCATCCAGGAGGTCCTGACCCTCCTGGTCTTCGCCGGCTTCAGCACCTGGTATCTGGGCCAGCCGCTGAAGTGGAACCACTACGCTGCCTTTGCCCTGATCGTGGGTGCGGCGTTCCTGATGTTCTACGAATGAACCTGTAGGAAGAGGGTCAGAACCGGATCTTCCCGGTGAGGATGTCCTTGAACATCACCCAGTCGCCGGCGAAGGAATAGAACGGATGCTTGAAGGTCGCGGGCCGGTTCTTCTCGAAGAAGAAGTGGCCGACCCAGGCGAAGCCATACCCGCAGAACAACGCGGCGAGCAGCCACCACGCGTTGCGCTCGACGATGGCCATCGCCAGCAGCGCCAGCACACCGCAGCTGCCGATGAAGTGCAGGCGCCGCGACGTGCGGTTGCTGTGCTCGTCGAGATAGAACGGATAGAACTCGCGGAAGCTGGCGAAGCGGCTCATGTCCCCTCCCACAGGGTCAGGCGGCGCGTGGCGAGAACATGATCACCGCCATGCCGGCCAGGCACAAGCCGGCGCCCAGCAGGTCCCAGCGCGTCGGCTTCACGGCATCGACCGCCCACAGCCAGAAGATCGCCGTCGTGATGTAGACGCCGCCATACGCGGCGTAGACGCGGCCCGAGGCCGTGGGGTGCAGCGTCAACAACCAGGCGAACAGTGCCAGGCTCGCCGCGGCCGGCACCAGCAACCAGGCGCTGCCGCCCTTGCGCAGCCACAGATACGGCAGATAGCAGCCGACGATCTCGGCTACCGCGGTGGCGAGGAACAGCAGCAGGGTCTTCATGCGGCAAGCCTAACGCAGGCGCGGGTCACGCCGGGTTCCGCTCCGTGGCTTTCACCCGCGTCCACAGCGCTTCCTGTGCTTCGAGGTCCAGCGCGGACATCGTGGTGCCTTCCGCGGCGGCGATCGCCTCCATCGCGCGGAAGCGGCGTTCGAACTTCAGGTTGGCCCGGCGCAGCGCGCTGCCGACATCCACCTTCGCGTGCCGGGCGAGGTTGGCGGCGACGAACAGCAGGTCGCCGATCTCGTCCTCCAGCCGCGCATCGCGCTCCGGCGAGGGTGCGGCGGCGAGCTCGACGCGGACTTCGTCGATCTCTTCGTGCAGCTTGTCGATCACCGGTGCGGTGCCCGGCCAGTCGAAGCCCACGCGCGCCGCGCGCGACTGCAGCTTCACTGCGCGCTGCCATTCCGGCAGCCCGCGCGACACGCCGGCCAATGCGGATGCATCTTCCTCGCCGGCGGCCTTCCGTTCGGCGGCCTTGATGGCCTCCCAGTTGACGGTCTGCGCCTCGGCATCGGCGAATGAGGCCTCGCCGAATACATGCGGATGGCGGCGCACCATCTTGTCGCAGATGGCGGCGACGACATCGCCGAACGCGAAGGCACCCTGCTCCTGTGCCATCTGCGCATGGAAGACGACCTGCAGCAGCAGGTCGCCCAGTTCGTCCTTCAAGGCCTGCAGGTCGTGCCGGTCGATCGCGTCGGCGACTTCGTAGGCTTCTTCCACCGTGTACGGCGCGATGGTGGAAAAATCCTGCTCCAGGTCCCAGGGGCAACCGCCATCGGGATCGCGCAGCCGGGCCATGATGGCCAACAGCCGCGCGATGTCGCCGTCAGGCGATGCGGGCGTGCCCATTCGCGTCGTCCTGCGCCAGCGCCAGCCAGGTGCGCCATGGCAACGTCATGTCGCCCAGCGCAACGAAATCGCCGTTGAGCAGCGTCTCGCGGCGGTTGTAGCGGAACGCGCGGCCATCCGGCGCCAGCAGTGCGCCGCCGGCGGCTTCCAGCACGCATTGCGCGGCGGCGGTATCCCACTCGCTGGTGGGGCCGAAACGCGGATAGACGTCCAGGGCACCTTCGGCGATGCGGCAGAACTTGAGCGACGAACCGAGCGCGACGTCTTCGATCGTCCCCATGCCGTCGAGGAAAGCCTGCGTGCGCGCGTCGCGATGGGACCGGCTGGCCGCCACTTTCAGCGTGCCGGTGGCCGGCGCCCGCGTGCGGATCTGCGCATCCACGTCGCCGACGCGGCGGTAGGCGTTCCGCCCCTGCCGCGCGTGCCATGTCTCGCCGCCGACCGGCGCATGGACCACGCCGAAGATGGGCTCGTTCTGCTCGATCAGTGCGATGTTGACGGTGAATTCGCCGTTGCGCTTGATGAACTCGCGCGTGCCGTCGAGCGGATCCACCAGCCAGTAGGTCGGCCACTGGCTGCGCTCGGCCCACGGGATGTCGGCGGCTTCCTCGGACAACACAGGCCATTGCGGGGTCAGGCGGCGCAGGCCGTCGATGATCACCTGGTGGGCGGCCATGTCGGCGGCGGTCAGCGGGCTGTCGTCGCTCTTGTGCTGCACGTCGAAGGCGTTCTCGTACACCGCCATGATGGCGAGGCCCGCTTCGCGGGCGATGACGATGACGGCTTCGTGCAGGTCTGCGGTCATGCGGCTCATGTCCGCTCTTTCAACCATTCGCGGGCGATGAACAACGCCGCAAGCGAACGGCCTTCCGAAAAATCCTCGCGCAGCATCAGCTGGTCGAGGTCTTGCAACTTCCAGGGCACTACTTCCAACTCCTCGGGTTCAYCCCCCGGCAGGCKCTCGGGGTACAGGTCTCTCGCCACCACCAGCCAGGACTGGTGGCTCATGTAAGTGGGCGCCAGGGTCAGGGCGCGCAGCACGTCCAGGCGGTGCGCGCCGAAACCGGCTTCTTCCTTCAGCTCGCGGTCCGCGGCCTGTTCTGGCGTCTCGCCCGCGTCGATCCGGCCCTTCACAAGGCCCAGTTCGTAGCGGTGCATGCCGGCGGCGTACTCGCGCACCAGCAGCACCGTGTCGTCGTCCTGCATCGGCACCACCACCACGGCGCCATGACCCTGCGAGCGCAGGCGGTGGTAGCGGCGGCGCTCGCCGTTGCTGAACTCCAGGTCCAGCTCTTCGACGTGGCGATCCGGCCCGTCGGCGCGCTGGGTGATCCCATGGATGGTGGGAAGGCGGCTCATGCGACGGCGCACGTTCCGCCCGTTCCACGCGGAGCGCGGCGACGGCAGGGGGTGGTGCCCGATATCATGGGGGGATGCGACAACAGGATCATCAAGCGGGAATGCTAGCAGAGGCGGACCACTGGCGTGCCCGTGATCTGTCCGTGCTGTGGCATCCCTGCACGCAGATGCGTGAACACCCGCACACCTTGCCGCTGGTCCCGATCGCCCGGGGCGAGGGCGCGTGGCTCATCGGCCACGACGGATCGCGCTACCTGGACGCGGTGAGCAGCTGGTGGACCAACCTGTTCGGCCACGCTGAGCCTAGGATCGGTGCCGCCATCGCGGCCCAGGCCGGCGTACTCGAACAGGTGATGCTGGCCGGCTTCACCCATGCGCCGGCGATCGAACTGGCCGAACGGCTGCTGGCGGTGGCGCCGCGGCAGGCGGGTCGCGCGCCGCTGGCCAAGGTTTTCTACGCGGACAACGGTTCGTCCGGCGTGGAAGTGGCGCTGAAGATGGCGTTCCACTGGTTCCACAACCGCGGCGACCACCGGCGCACGAAGTTCATCGCGCTGGAAAACGGCTACCACGGCGAAACGCTCGGCGCGCTCGCGGTCGGCGACATTCCGCTGTACCGCCGCGTGTATGCGCCGTTGTTGGCGGAGGCCTTGTTCGCGCCCTCGCCCGATGCGTACCTGGCGCACCCCGGCGAATCGCCGGCCGCGTGCGCCGCGCGTGCTGCCGACGCGCTGGGCAGGCTGCTGGAGCAGCATGCGGGCGAGGTCTGTGCCGTGATCGTCGAGCCACGCGTGCAGTGCGCGGGCGGCATGCGCATGCACCACGCCGACTACCTGACTCGGGTACGTGAGCTGTGCGATGCCAGCGGCGCGTTTCTGATCGCCGACGAGATCGCGGTCGGCTTCGGGCGTACCGGCACGCTGTTCGCCAGCGAACAGAGCGGCGTGATGCCCGACCTGCTGTGCCTGTCGAAGGGATTGACCGGCGGCTTCCTGCCGCTGGCCGCGGTGCTGGCCACCCAGGCGCTCTACGATGGCTTCCTGGACGATTCGCGCGAACGCGCGTTCCTGCATTCGCACAGCTACACCGGCAATCCCCTGGCTTGCGCCGCTGCGCTGGCATCGCTGGACATCTTCCGCAGCGACGACGTGCTGGCGCGCAACCGCCGCACGGCCCACGCGATGGCCGTGCTCGCCGCACCGCTGGCGTCGCACCGGCATGTGGCCGACGTGCGACAGGCCGGCATGATGCTCGCGTTCGAACTCACCCAGGACGGCGACAAGGCGACACCCTTCCCCGCCGCCGCACGTATCGGGCTGAAGGCGTACCGGGCCGCGCTCGCACGCGGCGTGGTGCTGCGCCCCTTGGGCGACGTGCTGTACTGGATGCCGCCCTACTGCGTGGACGAGGATGCCCTGCAACTCCTCGCCGACGTCACCCGCCACGCCATCGACGAGGCCACGTCATGCGCCTGACCCGCTGCCACGTCGATGCCGGCCTGGCGGTCGGCACGTCGATCGCCCTGCCCGACGCCTCCGCCAACCATCTGGCCCGCGTACTGCGCCTGCGCGAGGGCGACGGCTGCGTGTTGTTCAATGGCGACGGCCGCGACTACGACGCGCGCATCGCCGCGATCGGCAAGCGGGGCGTACTGGCCGACGTGGTCGGCGCGCGTGACGTCGACAACGAGTCGCCGCTGCGCGTCAGCCTGCTGCAGGGCATCGCGCGTGGCGAGAAGATGGACCTGATCCTGCAGAAGGCGACCGAACTGGGCGTGGCCTCGATCATCCCGGTGATGGCCGAGCGCACCGAAGTGAAGCTCGATGCCGATCGCACGGAAAAGCGCATGGCGCACTGGCGCAGCGTCATCGCCTCAGCCTGCGAACAGAGCGGCCGTGCGCGCCTGCCGTCGCTGGCGGTACCCACCACACTGGGCGACGCGGCACAGGCGGTCGATCACGGGGCAACGAAGCTGACGCTGGACCCGACCGGCGACGTGTCCCTCGCCACGGCGCAGATCGATGCAGCTGCGGTCGTGGTCGCGATCGGGCCGGAGGGCGGCTGGTCGCCGCGCGATCGCGACACGCTGTCGGCGGCGGGCTTCATCGGGCTCCGTCTCGGCCCGCGCATCCTGCGCACCGAAACCGCCGGGCTCGCCGCCATCGCCGCACTGCAGTCGCGCTTCGGCGACCTGTAAGAAGCCACGCTGAGTGAAAACTTCAGGCGCGGCCCACGGCCGCTCCTGCAGATAGCGGGGTACGTCAGGCCGCGCTTGCCAGCGCGTCGCCGATCATCGTTTCGACCACTTCCAGGTCGGGCAGTACGGCGGCTTCGTCACCGAGCAGCACGCGGACTTTCACCCCGACGGGGAGATCCTCCTCGGTCGCATCGGCCAGCAGGCCGTCGCGCGGTACCGACACCAGCCGCGGGAAGGACGGCGTCAGCAGGGCGAAGTACGGGCGGTCCTTGTCGCCGCTCAACGCCTTGAGCACGACGATCTTGCTGTTCAGCGCGACCGGCTCGCTCGCGTTGCCGGTGAGGCGCCCGAAGGCGACCAGCGGCACGGCCCAGCCGTGCCAGTCGATCCGTCCCGGCAACCAGTCGGGCATGTCGGCAACCGGCTCGACCGGCGCGCGTGTCAGCACTTCCGCCACGGTGGCATTGGGCAGCAGCAACCGGTATTCGCCCGCCTGGATCAGGACGCCGCGGATTTCGTCGTTGGAATGGGCCATCGTGTGTCCTTCAGAACCAGCGGTCGGTCAGGCGCTGCGCGAGTTGCGCGGGGGTGCCCAGTTCGGCGCCACGGGCGGCCAGCGCCTTCGGTGCGGCAGGGTCGTAGCAGCCCTCCTGCGACTGGCCCATGACCAGGGCACCCTCCTTGCCGAGCGCCGCCGCCGCATCCACCAGTCCGGTGTCGCTGCCGCTGAGCAGCAGCACCGCGCTGTCTTCCGGCGGCAATTGTGGAATCGTGGCCTGGATCGCGTCGCCGGGACGGAAGCCCACGGCGCCGGCATCGACGAACGGCACGACGTCGCCGGGCAGCACGTAGACGTGTCCGGCGTCGGCGGCCTTGCCTGCTTCGGCGAGCAGCACGGGCATGTGCGACACCCGCTCCATCTGCCGCACGAGATTGTCGTAACGGCCGCCATCCAGGCGCAGGTGCACCATCACCGGCTTGGGAAAGCCGGTCGGGAGATCGGCCAGCAACTTGCGCACGGCGTCGGGTCCCCCGATGCCGGCGAATACGAGCACCGCGCCCTGCACGCGCGTCGCGCCTGCAGATGCGCCATCCAGCGGTTCGAGCTCCAGGGTCGAGAGATCGAAGGTGGACTTGGACACGGACGCAGGCAAGGGCGGCGGAACCGCAGCGGGCAACTCGGGCAGCGGCGGCGGCGTCTGCGGGAGGTCGGATTCGGATTGCGGCGACGCCGCGCGCAGCCAGTCATCGACGTCGACGACCTGCTCGTTCCCCTCGCGCACCTGCAGGCCGCCGGTATAGGCGAAATCGTCGCTCGGCAGTTCCAGCGCCATGTCGGCCGCTTCCTCCACGTGCAGGGAAATCTCTGCGCCTTCGTGCAGTTGCGCCGGCGTTACCGGCAATCCCGGTTCGAGCTGCAGGCCCACGTCTTCTTCCCGACCGGGCGGCAGCACGTCGCGATGGCCATGCAGCTTGGCAGCCAGGTGGCGTGCCCAGCGCTGGGCCTCCCAGCCCTGGCGCTTGGCGGCCAGATCGGCCTCGTCGAAGATCACGGCGACGGCCGGGTCATGCAAGACGCTGTCGAAGCGCTCGAGGCTGTCCTCGATGGCCGGCTCCAGCGCCACCAGCACCACCTGCGGCGCACTGTTGCCGAGCGCGTCGGCGTCGAGGGCGTTGGGGTCGTCTTCCAGCACGATCTCGGCGCCGGCGTCGTGCAGCGCCACGCGCAGGCGCTCGCGCGCCTCGCCCGGGCGCGCCAGCAGGGCTACGCGTTTGGCTTCACTCACGGACACGGGCGATTCCCAGCAGGTCGTACACGTTGCGCATCAGATCGAGCTCCTGGTAGGGCTTGCCCAGGTAGCGCTGCACGCCGATATCGAAGGCACGCTGGCGATGCTTGTCGCCGGTACGCGAGGTGATCATCACGATCGGCACGTCCTTGAAGCGTGGATCGGCYTTCATCGCGGTGGCCAGCTCGTAGCCATCCATGCGCGGCATCTCGATATCGAGCAGCATCAGGTCGGGTACGCGCTCTTCCAGCTTCTCCAGCGCTTCGACGCCGTCGCGCGCGGCGCTGACCTCGAAGTTGTGGCGTTCCAGCACGCGACTGGTGACCTTGCGCATGGTCAGCGAGTCGTCGACCACCATCACCAGCGGCACCCGGCGCTGTTCCACCACCGGTGCCTGCGC
>NZ_JBGFFG010000075.1:0-10727 GCF_056175765.1 Pseudoxanthomonas sp. LjRoot204_2
CGCCTTCCTCGACTATCGCCTGCGCGCACCCGACAAGCTGGACATCCTGCTGCGCCGTGCCTGTCGTGGCGTGCAGCATGCGCCGGAAAGCGCACTGCGACTGCCGGTGGCGCCAGGCGCGCTGATGGACGCGAGCCGCCTGCGCCCGCCGCGGCAGAAGCCGCAGCCCATCCCACGCAGCGCCAACGCCACGCAGCCGCCGACACCCGAGCAACTCGCGCGGCTCAACCTGCTGCGCCGGATGAAGCGCGCGCGCCTGGTCACCGCCGAGGACATGGCGCGCTATGTCGGCCCGCACCTGGAGACGACGGATGCCGTCGACTCCGGCGCGTTCTCCATCGCCAGCATCGAAGACCTGCGCGCCTACCAGACCCTGCTCACGCTCGCGTTGCGCAGTCATCGCGCCGGCGGCCTGCGACGCGAGGATCCACTGGGCCGACTGCTGCGCGGGTATCGCGTCGAACTGCTCGATGCCGGCGGCCACGACGACAACGGCTATCTGCGCGCGCCACGCTTCGTCGTGCGCCGCATCGGTACGCCCTCACGGAAAACCGCATGAAACGCAGCTGGAATACGCTCAGCCAACTCTCCAACGGCGTCTACGCCGTGCAGGACTTCGAACGCGCCGCCTACCGCCTGGTGGTGGAGCAGGTGCTGTACGCGAGCGACCRCAATACGCGCCTGGCGTACCACCTGGTGGAAGACCACTTCGACGACTTCATCGCCGCGCTCGCCCCGCTCGGCATCCGCCTGGAGCGCAATGCCCACTACCGCTACGTGGTGGCGTTGCCCGCGCATGCCGAGGGCGTTCCGGTGACGCTGGGCGAAACGCTCTTGCTGCTGGTCCTGCGGCAGCGCTATGACGAAGCAATGAGACAAGGCATGGTGGAGGACGAAGGTGTCGTCACCGTCGAACTGCCCGAGTTGCAGGAGGCCTACCAGGCACTGGCCGGGCGGCCGATGCCCGATGTCGGCACACTGCGCGAACTCGCCCGCACCCTGCGACGCTGGGGCACGTGCCGGCTGGTCGAGTCGGAACCGGACGATCCCCAGCCATTCCACCTGCACGTGCGCCCCGCCATCGTGGAGATCGTCGGCGAACAGTGGCTGCAACGGCTGGACCAGCACAACCGCGACGACGACGCCGGCGGCGCGGACAACGACGACGTCACGGAGGACGGCGATGCAGCAGCTTGAGCGCGTGCACCTGGTGCAGTTCTTCCTGTTCGAGGCACAGACCCTCGAACTGGACGCCACCACCGCCATCATCGCGCCCAATGGCGCCGGCAAGAGCGCCTTGCTCGATGCGCTGCAGATCGTGCTGCTGGGCGGCGACCGCAGCCGCATCCGGTTCAACGCGCAGGCCGGCGGCAGCCATCGTGCGCGCACCATCCGCGACTACTGCCTGGGCGTGTTCCGCAGCGGCGACGACGGACGCAAGCGGCGCACCGCCACCACCTACATCTCGCTGGTGTTCCGCGATACCGACACCGGCGACCTGCTGACCGCCGGCATCGCACTCGGCGCATCGGTCGACGAGCCCGACCATCGGCTGCACGGGCTGTACCTGCTGCCGGGCGTGGCGCTCGAGCTCGCCGACCATGTAGAACAGGTCAAGGGCAAGGAACTGCCGCTGGCCTGGCCGACCTTCCGCGAGATGGCCGTGCGCCGCTGCAAGGCGGCCGGCGGTGCGCCCGAACTGCACACCGTGGCCGAGCGCTTCGTGAAGGACCTGCTGCTGCGCCTGCGCGCCTCGCCCACCGCGAACCCCGACATCAACGCCTACCGCAAGGCATTCCTCAACGCCCTCAACCTGCAACGTGTGGAGGACGTGGACCTGTTCGTGCGCACGCTGGTAGCCGAGGACAGGCCCACCGACATCGCCCGCTTCCGTGCCTTGCTGGAGAGCTTCCGCCAGATCCGCGACCGCATCGCACAGGTGCGCCAGCGCATCGAAGCGGCCGAAGGCGTCGAGCGGCAGTACGACCGCATCGCCACCCAGGCCGTGCGGGCCGCGTCCTACCGCGCTTTGGCCGCCGAATACGCGCGGGAGCTGTACCGCGAACAGCTGGATCAGGCCGAAGGCGCCGTGACCCGTGCGGAAAACGGCCTCGCCGATACCCGCCGCCACCTGATCGACACGCGCGCCGAACGCGACATGCTGCGCGATGAACAAGCACGTGCCACCGCCCGCCTGCAGGGGAGCAGCGGGTATGGCGAACAGGCGCAACTCGACGAACTGGCCGAGCGCGATCGCGAGCGCCTGGCACAGGTGATCCGCGAGCTGCAACGCGATATCGGTTTCGTCCGCGATACCTTCCGCCAACTCGATGCGCTCGCGCTCGACGGCATCGAGGCCGGTGCCGTGGACGCGGCGCGCGCGGAGTGGGACACATGGCATGCCGCGCTGGCGTCGCTGGCAGACGGGGAGGCGCTGCCTTGGACGCCGGAGGACCTGTTCGCGCACGCACGCCAGGCGCTGAGCAGGTCCGCGCCCCTGCGCGAGCAGGTCGACCAGCACGCCCGTCACCTGCACGCCGCGTACGACAAGGCGCGCGACGCGCTGCTGGCCGCGCGGCAGAACCAGAAGCGCCTGGCCGCCGGACAGGCGGAACTGCATGCCGATACCGTGCGGCTGATGAGCTACCTGCGCGAGGCGGGCATCGATGCGCGCCCCGTCTGCGACCTGGTGCGCGTCGCGGATCCCGCATGGCAGCCCGCCATCGAAGCCTATCTGCGCAGCAACGTGGAGGCGCTGCTGATTCCCGCCGCCGACGAAGAACGCGCGGTCAAGCTGTATCGCGGCCTGTCCGGCGGGCGTTCGGTCTACGGCGTGAAACTGGCGCTGTCCAGCCAGGCGCGCGAGTTGCGCGGGCGGGACGCTGCGGTCGGCAGCGTCGCCGCGCTGCTGGAAGGCGTCAACGACGATGCCCTGGCGTTCCTGCGCAGGCAGCTGGGCGAGCTGCGCTGCGTGGACACCGAAGCCGAGCTGGTGCGCAGCCGCCAGGGCCTGACCCGCGACGGCCTGCTGGCGCGCGGCGGCAGCATCGAGCGGTTGCGCCTGCCTGCCGCCGGCGAGCTTCGCATCGGCGCGTCCGACAACCGCGCCCGTTTGCGCGTGCTGCACGAAGAAATCGAGAAAGCCGAACGCGAGGTCCGCGAGATCGAGCCGCACCTGCGCCGCGCCGATGAATGCCAGCGCAGCCTGGCGCGGCTGGCCGACGCCGATGCGGTCGCACAGGCGCTGCACGAGCGCGCGGTGGAACATCGCCAGGTCGCGGGACGCTATCGCGCTGCGCAGCAAAGCCGCCTCGCCGCGCTGGATCCCGACCTGCTCCGCCTGTCCGATGCCGTGCGCGCACTCGCCACGCAACTCGGCGAGTGCGAGGCGCGTACCGATGCCCTGGTCGGGCAGGAAGCGGTCGCCGTGGCCGATCTGGACCGCAGTCGCCGCCTGCTCGCCGGTCTGCGCGAACAGGAGGAACGAGTCGCGCGTCGCGCCGTCGATGCCTTCGGGGATCCCGACGTCGATCCCAACCTGATCGAGCGGCATCGCGACGAACTGGATGCCAAGGTCGAGACCCTGGAAGAACGTAGCGCCACCTGCGAGCGGCGTGCCGACGAGAGCGACCGACAGCTCGCCAAGCTGCTGCCGGAGGCCTGGAGCACGCTGGCCCAGTACGCGCGCGACCATCAGCTGGACGTCGATTTCGACGCCAGTGCGTGGCGACCGGCGCTGGCGTTGCTCCAGCGCGAACTGGCCCAGCTGCGCGACACCGACCTGGTGCGCTACGAAGGCGAGGCGCGCCAGGCCTATGACACCGCCGTGGACACCTTCCGCGCCGGCGTAGCGGCGGCGCTGAACGACAACTTCATCCGCCTGCGCCAGCAGATCGCCACACTCAACCGGACGTTGCGCAGCAGCCCGCCGTTCTCCAACAACGAGCGCTACCAGTTCCACTACGAGGTGGTGCCGGAGTTCCGCGAACTGGAGCGCTTCATCAAGCGCGCCGTGGAGATCGGCGGTGAAGACACCCTGTTCGGCACGGCCGGCGAGGTGCCGGCGGCGTTCCGGGAGCTGATCGAGGACGGCGCTGCCGCACGGACTGCCACCTCCCCGCTGGACGACTACCGCCGCTTCTTCCGCTTCGAAGTGCAGATCCGCCAGGACGACGCCGTGATCGGCACGCTCAGCGAGCGCATGCGGTCCGGTTCCGGCGGCGAGCACCGCGCGCCGCTGTACGTGATCGCCGGTGCTGCGCTGGCGGCGGCCTACGGCAAGAGCGAGGCGCATCCGGGCGGCCTCGGGTTGATCCTGCTGGACGAGTTCGGCGACAAGATCGACGCGCAGAATGCACGCGCCACCACCAACTACCTGCGCTCGCTGGGGTTGCAGCTGGTGCTGGCCGCACCCGACACGGCGCAGGGCACGCTGAGCGGCGTGCTCGACAGCTACATCGAACTGTTCCGCGATGGCGACCTGCTGCAGGCCGAGCGCATCGAGGTGCAGGCCGCCGCGCGCGCACTCCTGCTGTCCGACCAGTTCGACCTGCATCCGGAGCTGCTGGCCGAGGAAACCGCCCGCATCGAAAGGCAGCAGGCGCCGGCGTGAGCGACGCCCGGCGCGTGCTGGAGCGGCTGCTGCGCAAGGGCGAACGCGCCCGGCTGCGCGGCGATGCCTCCCCCGCATCGCTGCCGATGACCGAAGCCAGCGCGCGCGACTATGCGTCGCTGCGCACGCTGGCCGAACGCGAGAGCTTCCACGCGCAGGTCGCCATCGCCGAACGCGCCGGCGCGGTCAAGGTCGAGCGCGACCGGCATCGCGGCGACGGTGAGCGCCTGCTGCGGCTCACCGTGATCGACCTCGAGGTACTGGCCGACCACCTGGGCGTGCCCTTGCTGGACGCCCGCGTGCGCGAAGCCGCCGGGGCGCTGTCGGCGTGGTTGACGGACTTCCCGGTGCTGAATGACGTGCTGGCGGCGTGGCGGGCCGACCGCAAGGTGCGCGGCCACGGTCCGGAGGCGGCACTCGACCTCGCCGACGCCGCGCTGGCAGTGCGCGCCCGCCTCACCGACGAGGCCCATGAACGCATCCTCCGCCGCGAGAGCGCACGCCTGTTCGCAGGGCGTGCGCAGGCGAGCAAGCGGCTCGAACAGCTCACCCCGTGGCTGGACCTGCTGGGTAGCGGTCAGCTGGCTGCCGATGGTCCCCTCGAGAAGGAACACGTCTGGGCCTCGCTGGGCCTTCGCCGCGAGCCGCAGCCGCTGCTGGTCGCCGGTACCGGCACGCTGCTGCTGGACAGCGACGTGGAACTGCCGCTCGCCACGACCTTCCTCGGCGTTCCGCTAGACGCCGTGCGGGGCGTGCGGACCGATGCCGCATGCGTGCTGAGCGTGGAGAACCTGGCCAGCTTCCACGACACCGCACGTACGGCAGGCGTAGAGCGCGCGCTGGTGGTCTACACCGGCGGCATGCCGTCTCCGGCCTGGCGGCGCGCTTATGCCCGACTGCTGAGTTCGCTGCCCCCGGACATTCCGGTGTGGCACTGGGGAGACATTGACGAGGGCGGCTTCCGCATCGCTGCCGTCCTCGCGGATACCGTCGCCGCGAGCGGCCATCGGTTGCGGCCATGGCTGATGACGCCTGCGGACATCCTGCCGATCTCCGTGCACGACGTGTCGGTACCTGCACCCGATCTGCTGCAGGCCATGTGCCGATGGGCTGGACGTGCTGGCTGGGCGGGCGTCGCTGACGCGCTGCGCGCGCAGCCTCTGTGCATCGAGCAGGAAGCCCTGCCCGCCCGCCTGCCTCCCACAGACCTCGCCGCGCGATGATGGCCTCCACTGTCCCGACCGCGCTTGCGTGCCCCGGTGTTTCACGKCATCGTGCGCCCACCCATACGCCCGCGTATCCACTGCCCGCATGACGTCGACCGCCGCCACCGACTCCTCGCCCTACCCCCACCTGTTCAGGCCGCTCGACCTGGGCTTCACCACGGTCCGCAACCGGGTGCTGATGGGCTCGATGCACACGGGGCTGGAGGACCGGGCCAAGGATTTCCCGCGCCTGGCGGCGTACTTCGCCGAGCGGGCGGCCGGCGGCGTGGGCCTGATCGTCACCGGCGGCTTCTCGCCCAACCTGGTGGGCTGGCTGAAGCCGTTCGGCGGCAAGCTGTCGTGGCCGTGGGAGGCCCGGCCGCACAAGTTCGTGACCAAGGCCGTCCACGAGCATGGGGCGAAGATCTGCGCCCAGTTGCTRCACGCCGGCCGTTACGGCTACCACCCGCTGACCGTGGCGCCGTCGAGGCTCAAGGCACCGATCAATCCGTTCACTCCACGCGCGCTGTCGGCCCGCGGGATCGAACGCCAGATCAGCGCCTACGCCAACGCGGCGAAGCTGGCGCGCGACGCCGGCTACCACGGCGTGGAAATCATGGGTTCGGAAGGCTATTTCATCAACGAATTCACCGCGCCGCGCACCAACAAGCGCGACGACGCCTGGGGTGGCACGCCGGAGAAGCGCATGCGCTTCGCGGTGGAGATCGTGCGGCGCGTGCGCGAGGCGGTGGGCCCGGACTTCATCATCATCTACCGGCTGTCGCTGCTGGACCTGGTCGAAGACGGCAACCAGTGGGACGAGATCGTCCAGCAGGCCAAGGCGGTGGAAGCCGCGGGCGCGACGATCATCAATTCCGGCATCGGCTGGCACGAGGCGCGCGTGCCGACCATCGTCACCTCGGTGCCGCGCGCGGCCTTCGTCGACGTCACCGCCAAGCTCAAGCCGCACGTGCGCGTGCCGCTGGTGGCGACCAACCGGATCAACATGCCCGAGGTCGCCGAAGGCATCCTTGCCGCCGGGAAGGCCGACATGGTGTCGCTGGCGCGCCCGCTGCTGGCCGACCCGCAATGGACGGCCAAGGCGCGCGCCGGCACACCGCAGGCCATCAACACCTGCATCGCCTGCAACCAGGCCTGCCTGGATCACGTGTTCGAGAACAAGCTCGCCAGTTGCCTGGTCAATCCGCGCGCCTGCCACGAGACCGACCTCACCTACAGGAAGACGTTCGCGCCGAAGACCATCGCGGTGGTCGGCGCCGGCCCTGCCGGACTCGCCTGCGCGACGGTCGCCGCCGAGCGGGGCCACCGGGTGACCCTGTTCGATGCGGCAGACGAGATCGGCGGGCAGTTCAACYATGCCAAGCGGATCCCGGGCAAGGAGGAGTTCCACGAGACCTTGCGCTACTTCCGCCACAAGCTGGAAGAGACACGCGTGGAGGTGAAACTATCCTCTCCGGTCGCGGCGGACGATCTGGCCGGCTTCGACGAAGTCGTGCTGGCGACCGGCATCACCCCGCGCAAGGTCGCCTTCCCGGGCGCCGACCACGCCAAGGTCGTCAGCTATGTGGACGTGCTGTCGGGCCGGGTGAAGGTGGGCGCACGCGCCGCACTGATCGGTGCCGGCGGCATCGGCTTCGACGTCGCCGAGTACCTGACCCATGAAGGGCCTTCGTCCTCGCTGGACCCGGCCCGCTGGATGGCCGAATGGGGCGTGGATCCCACCTTCGAAGCCCGCGGTAGCTTGGCACGCCCGCATCCGGAGCCGCCCGCCCGCGAGGTCTGGCTGCTCCAGCGCAGCCCGGGCAAGCCGGGTGCCCGCCTGGGCAAGACCAGCGGCTGGGTGCACCGGGCCACACTCAAGGCCAAGCAGGTGAAGATGCTTGGCGGGGTGGAGTATCTGGGCGTGGACGATGCCGGGTTGCGCATCAAGGTGGACGGCGCCGACCAGCTGCTGCCGGTCGACCACGTGGTGGTATGCGCCGGTCAGGAGCCGCGGCGCGAGCTGCAGGCCGCCCTGCTGGCCGCCGGCCGGACGGCGCACCTGATCGGCGGCGCCGACGTGGCCGCGGAACTGGATGCCAAGCGCGCGATCGACCAGGGCAGCCGGTTGGCGGCAAGTCTGTAAGCGCGCCCTCCGTAGAATCGAGCTTGCTCGACTCCGGAACGGCTGGAATCCTGGAAATCCTGGGCAAGAGCAGAAGAGCAAGCTCCGCTCTACTGGCGCTTGGAACCAGCCCGAACAAACGCCTCAAAGACATCGTTGCGTCGAGCCTGCCCCACTCCCGACCGCCCGGAATGCGGCAGCGACTCGGGCTGAGAGACGCAGCAATCTCCGCTCCACGGGCCTGCTTCCTGCGACGTCCCTCACAGTTTCCAGCCAGATGGGTGCCCCCGCCGTCAAGCCAGCCCGTTCAGGCCGAGTTGGGACGCCCCCCCCTACCTTGCGCCCACTTTCCGGCCCGCCGCCCAGTTCAGGCGGGCTGAGCCCGGCGCTCGGATCCCTCTGATCCGGCCTTGCCGGTCCCCGGGCAGCCCGTGTGAAGGCTGCCTCCCCATGACGCCCTGCCGCATGTCCCAGGTTTGCCGCTCCCCGCGTGACGGGAGAGGCAGGGGTGCGGGAAAGACGGAGCAAGGAGTTCCCATGAAACTGGCCTGGATCCTATGGCTGTCGCAGATGTTGCCGCAGCCGGCCGCCGATTCGCTTTGCCTCAGCACCACCGTTTACCTGGAAGCCCGCGACCAGACCCTCCGCGGCCAGCAGGCCGTCGCCGAGGTCGCCCTGCGCCGCCGCGACAGCGGCCTGTGGGGTGATTCCGTCTGCTCCGTGGTCACCGCCCGCAAGCAGTTCGCACCGACCATCGTCGGGCCGAATACCCGCCTGAAGAACCCGGAGGCCTGGGCCCAGTCGGTCACCGTCGCCCTTAACGCCGAACGCAACTGGGCCCTGCCGCCCGGCCAGCGCAAGGAAATCGTACCCGGCGCCAGCCACTTCATGGCGCACCAGATCGCCAGCCCGAGCTGGCGCAACGCGTACCACGTGGCCACCATCGGCGACCACACGTTCCTGCGCGTGCAGAAGCTCAAGCCCCGCTCCTGAGACCGAGCGCTTTCGAAGCCACGCGCACGCGCTGATCCGTTCGCCGCAGCCGGAGCCGCATGGCCCCTGCTCCCCCTCTCTCGCGGGAGAGGGCAAGGGGTGAGGGCAAACCCCCGCGATGCCTGTGGTTCGTAGGCGACACGATCCGTTGCACCGCGCATCACATTGGAAACATCCGAGGCCCGCGATAATCGCGGGCCTTTCTTTTTCCCAAGGGACACCATGAAGCTGTACACCAAGCCCGGCGCGTGCTCGACCGCCGACCACATCGCACTGCAGTGGACGGGCCAGCCGTTCGACGTTCAGGTGATGACGGCCGCCGAGATGAAGGCGCCGGCGTACCTGGCGATCAATCCCACCGGCGCGGTGCCGGCGATCGTCGATGGCGATTTCGTGCTGACCCAGAACGCCGCGATCATGGGCTACATCGCCGACACGTATCCGCAGGCGCACCTGGCCGGCGACGGTTCGCCGCAGCAGCGCGCGCAGGCCGCGAAGTGGCTGTCCTTCGTCAATTCCGACCTGCACCCRGCGTTCCATCCGCTGTTCGGACCGGCCCGCTTCATCGGCGACGAGACGCAGTTCGAGGCGGTGAAGGACGCAGCGCGCAAGCGCGTGCGCGGCTTGTTCGAGCAGGCAGACAGTCAACTGGAAGGCCGCGACTGGCTGGCCGGCTTCCGCAGCTTCGCCGATCCGTATTTCTACATCACGCTGCGCTGGGCAGACCGGATGGGCGTCGACCTGTCGGGCCTGCATAACGTCGCCGCGTTCAAGCAGCGCATGGAGGCCGATGCCGGCGTGCAGGCCGCGCTGAAGGCCGAAGGCCTGGCCTGATCCTGCGCGGCGCGCGTCAGCCCAGCGACGCGCGCACGTCCTCCAGCCAACGCGTGGCGAAGGTGTGGTCGCGCGCCTTCGTCATCGCAGTGGCGACATCGGGAAGCAGCGCTTCCAGATCATCGGCGTTCGCGCAACGCTCGACCTTGAGCTGCAGGAAGTAGCCCTTCAGGCCGATGTGCGAACGGATGTCGTCGGTAATGCGCGCATACAGCAGGTTGTAGCGTTCGGCGGAGGTCATGATGACCGGGGGCGCACCGTCGTTCGATTTGGTGGCGGCCACGGCCGCCAGCATCGAGGCGGCACCGGAGCGGCGTTCGATCAGTCCGTCCGTCGCCAGTTGGCCGAGCGCATCGTCGGGCGCATGCAGGCCGCTCATCATCGCCTGCAGTTCGTCGTCGCTGCGCTGGCCATCGACCAGCAGCAGGATCGAACGCAGCCCCGCCGGCAACTTGCGCGTGCGTTGCTGGATCTCGTTGCGTCCGGCCTCTGTCTTGCACCATCTGGTCTGCATGGCATCCCCCCAAACGACGCGCGGCGGGCCCCTCCCGCGGCTACGACGTTCCCCTGTCCGCCAGTAGTACCCCGGCCCGGCCCTTCCCGGCTGCCACGCGGGTCACACAAACGACACGGGGCCGCCCGACCTTCGTCGAAACGGCCCCGCGTGTCAGCGGCGCTTGCCTCAGCGCTGGTCGATCGGCACGAACGCCAGATCCTCAGGCCCCGTGTAATTGGCGCTCGGGCGGATGATCTTGCCGTCGATGCGCTGCTCGATCACGTGCGCGCTCCAGCCGCTGGTGCGGGCGATCACGAACAGCGGGGTGAACATCGCCGTCGGCACGCCCATCATGTGGTAGCTGACCGCGCTGAACCAATCGAGGTTCGGAAACATCTTCTTGATGTCCCACATCACCGATTCCAGACGCTCGGCGATGTCGTACATCTTCATGCTCGACTG
>NZ_JBGFFG010000076.1:0-12554 GCF_056175765.1 Pseudoxanthomonas sp. LjRoot204_2
GCACCAAGCTGCTGGACGGTTCGTTCTCCAGCCAGCTGTTCCAGGTGGGCGCCAATGCCGGCCAGGCCATCGCCATCGACAAGACCGTCGACGCCAAGGCCGCCTCGCTTGGCAAGGCGCAATTCGGCTCCACCGGCGGTGTCAACGTCATGACCGGTACGGCGACCGCCGACGGCAAGATCACGGCGATCTCGGTGACCAATTCCGCCGGCAAGACGATCGCCATCGACGATGTCGACGTGAAAGCTGGCGAGACCGGGGCACAGGTCACCGCCAAGGTGATGGGCGCGATCAACGCCAAGGTCGGCGAGCATGGCATCTACGCCGAATCCACGGGTACGACCGGCGCGTTCTACACGGTAGGTGAAGCCGTGAACGCAAGCGGCGCGCCCGCTGCGATCAACATCGTCTACGGCACCAGCGGCGTCGCCGGCATCACCTCCGGCACCGGCGTGAATGGCGGTACGCCCGGCGCCGGCGAGATCAAGGGCCTGTCCGACCTTGACGTCACGTCGTACCTCAATGCCTCACGCGCCGTGACCATCGTCGACAAGGCGCTGACCGTGGTGAACTCGGCCCGCGCCGACCTGGGTGCGGTGCAGAACCGCTTCACCTCGGTGGTCGCCAACCTGCAGACCAGCTCGGAAAACCTGGCCGCCTCGCGCAGCCGCATCCGCGACACCGACTTCGCCAAGGAAACCGCCGAACTGACCCGCACCCAGATCCTGCAGCAGGCCGGTACGGCCATGCTCGCCCAGGCCAACCAGGTGCCCCAGAACGTGATGTCCCTGCTGCGCTGATACGCGGCCGCCCGTCTGCTCCTTAGTAGTTCCCTGTCGTCACGGACGGATTCGTCTCCCTCCGTTTGGCAGTACCCCAACCCCTGCCGGCAACGGCGGGGGTCTTTTTTTTGCAGGAGTGAGTGTGACGCGTGAGGCGTGAGCAAACGCGTCCAGCCGGCTCGGCAGCATTCGCCTCCATTCGGTCCCCGCGCCTCTCCGCTCACTCGCCACCCCACTGGCACAAACCCTGCATCACCGCCGTCGACCGCATTTCTTACCAGCACGCCGGACCCACGGCGGCGGTGGGAGACGGAGAAATGCGGCTAAAGAACGGCTCAGCCGGGCCGTTATTGGTACTGCACGGGCGGGTCCCATTCGTGATCGGATGGCGGCCCGCCCGGCCTCCCCTTTTTGCGGAAAGGGTCAGACAGGAGACAGGGCAATGGCAGATTATTCGCTGGGTTACGGCGGCATCGGTTCGGGGCTGGACATCACCGGCATGGTCGAACAGCTGGTCGCGGCCGATCGCAAGCCCGCCGACAATCGCCTGAACCGCATCGAGAGCCAGGCAAAGTTCAAGCTCTCGGCCATCGGCACCGTCAGTTCCGCCTTCAGCACGCTTGATACCGCGCTCAAGGCCCTGAAGTCCGCCACCGCGTTCGACGTGCGCTCGGTCAAGTCCGGCACCGACACGGTCGCCGGGGCCAGCGTCGCCAGCGGCACGCCCAACGGCATCTACAACGTTGAGGTGGTCGAGCTGGCCACCGCCAACAAATGGATCACCAACACCCCGGTCGGCGCCACCCAGACCTTCGGCGCCGGGCAATTGACGCTGACCGTCGGCGGCGAGTCGCTGGCCATCGACATCGCCGAGGGCGCAACCCTCCAGGACGTGCGCAGCGCCATCAACGACGTCGCCCGCAGCAAGGGCGTGCAGGCGAGCGTGCTGACCTCCAATGACGGCCAGTACCTGTCGGTGTCCTCGGACAAGACCGGCGCCGCGAACGGCATCACCCTGACYTTCGCCTCGGGCGGCAGCGACCTGCAGTCGCTCGCCACCAGCCTGCAGGAACGCGTGCCGGCCGCGGATGCCGAAGTGCTCATCGATGGTCTGACCGTCACCGCCAGCACCAACAAGATCACCGAAGCGGTGCCCGGCCTGACCCTCGACCTGAAGACCAAGGGCACCAGCACGGTCACCGTATCGACCGACACCGCGGCCGCCAGCAAGCTGATGCAGGATGTCGTGACCGCGTACAACACCGCCATCGGCGCGATCAACGCCAGCACCAAGTACAACGCCGAAAGCAACGAGCCTTCGGCGCTGACCGGCGACGCGCAGATGCGCAGCGCGGCCGGCCAGTTGCGCAACCTGATGGGCGACCTGCTCGGCGGCCTGGCGGCGCAGGGACTGGATGCGAAGACGATCGGCCTGCAGACCAAGGGTTATCCGACCTCCGACGGCACGCTTGTGTTCGACAGCAGCAAGTTCACCGCGGCCCTGACGGCTGACCCGGAGAAGATCCGCACCGCCTTCACCGGCGACACCGCGTTCGCCGGCCGGCTGCAGACCGCGGTCAGCAGCTATGTGGGCACCGATGGCGCGTTCACCCTGCGCACCAACGGGCTGAACGCGCAGATCAAGGATGTCGCCACGCAGCGCACCGCACTGGATGCGCGCATGGAGGCCGTCGGCAACCGCTACAAGGCGCAGTTCGTGGCGCTGGACAGCATGATTTCGCAGATGAACACCACCAGTTCCGCCCTCGCCCAGCAACTGGCGTCGCTCACCGCTCAGACGAGCAGTTAATCACCGCGGGTCCGGACCGCCTCCCCGACCGGATCCCCAGGAGAAATGGAATGTCACTTCAGTCCTACGCCGCGCAGTACCGCAACACCGGCCTCAGCAGCGCCGTGATGGAAGCGGATCCGCACCGTCTGGTCGCCCTGCTGCTGGCGGGCGCCTGCGAGCGCCTGCGCCTGGCGGAAGCCTGCGTGATGCGCGGCGACCTGGCCCGCAAGGGCAAGGCCATCGGCGAAGTCAGCGCCATCATCGGCCACCTCAACGGCTCGCTCGACCACGAGGCGGGCGGCGAGATCGCCGGCAGCCTGTCGGCCCTTTACGACTACGTGCAGACGCGCCTGATCGAAGCCAACCTCCACAACGATCCCGCCGCCCTGCGCGAATCGCTGGACCTGCTGGGCGAAATCGAGTCAGCGTGGAACGCCATTCCCAACGAGCAGCGCCAGGTCCCGGCGATGGCCGCGGCAGGATGAGCACCGCGCCGGCCCTCGACGAGCTGTTCGCCCAGCTGGACGCCATGCGTCGCGCCCTGCACGCCGGTGAACTGGAAGACGTGGAGCGCCTGCTCAATCGCCACGACCACGACGTGCGCGCCTTCCTCCATGCCGACGGCGGCCGGAGCGCAGGCTACGACGCGCTGGCCGTCCTGCTGCGCGCGCAGCTGGAACTGCAGAAGAGCATGCAGGACGCCCGCGAGCAGGCGCGCGTACGCATGCACGCCACGCAACGCGCGGATCGTGCCGCGCGCGCGTACCTGTCCGTCGTCGAGGGATGAGCCATGACTACCCCGATCGTGCTGGTCGAGCACCCCGCCGAGCACGCGCTCTTCGATGGCGCGCTCACCTGTGACGTCGTGCTGCCGGCGCGCTTCGACGCCGGCCAGCGCGCGTTGATGCAGGCACCCTCGGAAGCGCTGCTGAAGGGATTGGCCGTCGCCGAAGACGTCCGCGGCGACGATCCGGAAGAACGCAAGGAATCCACGCCCACGCAGCAGCGCATCGAAGCCAAGCTGGACCTGGTGCTCTCGCTGCTGGGCCGGCTCTCACGCCGCCACGAAGCCGCGCTTCCCGTGACCGGCCTGCGCTGGTCGCATCGGGGCATTCGCCTGGACGCGGCCTCGCTGCCCGCCTGCGCAAGCGGTACGCCCGGCATCGTCACGGTACAACCGGCGACGTGGCTGAGCGACCAGATCGAGTTGCCGGCGACCGTGCTGGACCATGTCGAGGGATCGCAGGGACTGTTCCACCTGTGGCTGCAGTTCGATGCCCTGAATGCCGGCCTGGCGGAAGCGCTGGACCGTCACCTGTTCCGCCTGCATCGCCGCCAGGTCGCCGAAGCACGGCAGCTGGCCAGCCGGACGTAAACGCGTTTCGCGCAGATCGTCCGGGAGCGCACCAGCGGCCGTGCGCGCGTCACGTCGACAATCTGCGGTATTCGCTGTTTTCGGCGGGACACGGACGCCGCAAGCGTGACGTGCGTCGTGCTTTCACCGCTCCATCGCGATTATGAATTGGCGCCGCGCACGTGCACCGTTATGGTGACTTGATCCTGCAACGCGACAACGACTGATTTCTCCCGTGCGTGTACTCATCGTCGACGACCACACCCTGGTCCGCGCCGGCATCGGCCGGCTGCTGCAGGCCCTGCCCGACGTCGATGTCGTGGCCGAGGCCTGCAATGCCCAACAGGCGCTCGACATGGCGGCGATCCACCGCCCCGACCTGATCCTGCTGGACCTGTCCCTGCCCGACCGCAGTGGCCTGGACCTGCTGCCCCTGTTGCGCGAATCGCTGCCGCAGACGCGCGTGGTGATGATGTCGATGCACAACGATCCCACCCAGGTACGCGTGGCGCTCGATCGCGGCTGCGCCGGCTTCGTGGTGAAGGAAGCCGCGCCGATGGAACTGGAACTCGCGTTGCGTGCGGCCGCCGACGGCCAGGTATTCCTGAGCCCGCAGGTGTCGTCGAAGATGCTGGCGCCGATGCTCAACCCGCAGCGTCCGACCGGCATCGCCGCACTCTCGCCGCGCCAGCGCGAAATCCTGCGCCAGCTCGGCAGCGGCATGAGCAGCAAGGAAATCGCCGCCCAGCTCGGCATCAGCGTCAAGACCGTCGAAACGCACCGCGCGCGGATGATGGAATCGCTGGGCTGCCGCCGCGCCAACGATCTGCTGCTGCTGGCCGCGCGCCACCAGAACGAACTGGCCTGAGCCTTGCAGTATCCCGGGAGCGACACCGCTTCCGTGACGGAATTCCGTTATCGCCACGCCCTTCCGGGCGCCTGCCTCCGCCATTGAACCGACGTCGTAGGGGAAACCCTGACGGCAGGTGGGGCGTGCCCGCAGCACGACCAGAAACGCCCTGATTTTTTTTCCGTCACCCGACCCGCACAGTGTCAACACGATGTGAAGCCAGCTCGGCATGCCATCGAATCGGGGATCACGGGAATGAAGACGGGACTTTCCACCCAGCTCGGGCAGCAACTCCACCTGACGCCGCAACTGCTGCAGTCGATCCGGCTGCTGCAGCTGGACGGCCTGCAGCTGGAGATGGAGGTGCGCCGGGCACTGGACCTCAATCCGCTGCTCGAAGTGGAGGAAGTACAGGACGCCGACC
Organism: Pseudoxanthomonas sp. LjRoot204_2; assembly: GCF_056175765.1. Lineage (NCBI taxonomy): Bacteria > Pseudomonadati > Pseudomonadota > Gammaproteobacteria > Lysobacterales > Lysobacteraceae > Pseudoxanthomonas > Pseudoxanthomonas sp. LjRoot204_2. The sequence continues at coordinate 5,203 of NZ_JBGFFG010000076.1, forward strand.
CGGCCGGTGACATCGAGGTGCTCCCCGCACAGGACGTGGCGACGCTGGAAACGGCCGCGTTCGACGAACTTCCCGAATCGAACCTGTGGGACGTGGCCGGTGCCGGCTGGCAGGACGGCGACGACGACCGCATGCAGCGCGTCGAGGCCGGTGAATCCAGCGACCCGCACGTCCGCGTGCTGGACCGCCTGGCGCTGGAACTGGACGATCGTGCGCTCGACGTGGTCGCGTTCTGGCTGGAGCACACCAACGACGCCGGCTACCTGGAGCAGGCACCCGATACGCTGGCGCTGCTGGCGTCGGCGCGCTTCGACCTCACCACCGGCGCCGCACTCGCCCTGCGCGAGCGCCTGCTGCGCGGCGAGTTCCCCGGCCTGACCGCGGCCGACGTGCGCGAATGCCTGCTGGTACAGCTGGACTGCCTGCAGGGGCGCGTGCCCGCCCGCCACGTCGCGCGCCGCATCGTCACCGACGGCATGGCCCTGCTGGCCGCGCACGAGTACGACGCCCTCGCCCGCCTGCTGGAGCTCGACCTGGACCAGGTCATGGAAGGCGTGCGGCTGGTGCTGTCGCTGGATGCGCGCCCGGGCGCGTCGCTGGCGCCTGCCCCGACCGGTTACATCGTGCCGGACGTGGTGGCCTGGCACGCCGACTGCGCGTGGCGCGTGGCACTGAACCCGGCCACCACCCCGCGCGTCCGCGTCAACGCCATGCAGGAACGCGCCCTGGACCAGGTCGAGCCGTCCGAAGGCGCCGGCAAGTTGCGCGAACTGCTGCAGGAGGCGCGCTGGCTGACCCGTGGCCTCTCCATCCGCTACGACACCCTGCTGCGCACCGCGCGCGCCATCGTCGAACGCCAGGCGGGCTTCCTGACCCAGGGCGACGAAGCGATGGCCCCGCTGACGCTGAAGGAGATCGCCGATGCCATCGGCATGCACGAGTCCACCGTCTCGCGCATCACCACCGGCAAGTACATGCAGACCCCGCGCGGCACGTTCGAGCTGAAGCACTTCTTCGCGGTACGTCTGGAAGGCGCCAACGTGTCCGGCCCGGCCGTCCGCGCGATGGTCCGCCGCCTGATCGATTCCGAACCGGCGGGCAAGCCGCTGGCCGACGAGGCCATCGCCGGCCTGCTGGCGCGCCAGGGCATCCATATCGCCCGCCGGACCGTCGCCAAGTACCGTGAACAACTCGATATCGCTCCCGCCCGGGAACGCCGACGCGCTACCGTATCCGTCTTGGCCAAGGCTGGATAACGGAGCACGACCGCAATGAGCAAGATCACCGTACTGCTGGTGGACGACCACGAAGGTTTCATCAATGCCGCCCTGCGCCACCTGCGCAAGGTGGAATGGCTGGACATCGTGGGCCGTGCCAGCAATGGCCTGGAAGCCATCGAACGCTCCGAGACCCTGCGTCCGGACGTGGTGCTGATGGACCTGGCCATGCCGGAAATGGGCGGCCTGCAGGCCACCCGCCTGATCAAGACGCAGGACGCCCCGCCCTTCATCGTCATCGCCAGCCACTTCGACGACGCGGAACACCGCGAACACGCGATGCGCGCCGGCGCCGACGACTTCGTCAGCAAGCTTTCCTACATCCAGGAAGTCTTGCCCATCCTCGAAAAATTCAAAGACCGCCGCCATGAGTGAATCCCGCATCCTCGTCATCGACGCCGACGCCACGCGTGCCGAACGCCTGGCCGGACTGCTCGAATTCATGGACCTGACGCCCCGCTGGGTCTCCAGCGCCGGTGACGTGGATGTCCGCCGCGCCCGGCAGCACGACTGGCTGGCGGTGGTGGTCGGTTCGCTCGACGACCAGAAGGCCGCCGACGGCTTCTTCGCGTGGCTGGGCAAGGCCCCGCTGCCCCCGCCGGTGCTGCTGCTGGAAGGCGACACCGCGGGCTTCGCGGCCGCCCACGGCCTGCACGAGGCCGGGGTCTGGGCGCTGGAAAGCCCCATCCGCCACGCCCAGCTGGAAGCCTGCCTGCGCCGCGCCAGCCTGAAGCGGCTGGATACCGAACACCAGGCCCAGCAGGTCAGCACCAGCGGCCCGACCGGCAACAGTCCCGCGGTCACCCGGCTGCGCCGCATGATCGAGCAGGTTGCCACCTTCGACACCACCGTGCTGGTGCTCGGCGAGTCCGGTACCGGCAAGGAAGTGGTGGCCCGCGCCATCCACGACCAGTCGCCGCGTCGCGACGGCCCGTTCGTGGCCATCAATTGCGGCGCCATCCCGCCGGACCTGCTGGAGAGCGAGCTGTTCGGCYACGAGRAMGGCGCCTTCACCGGCGCGCTGACCGCCCGCAAGGGCCGCTTCGAAATGGCCGAAGGCGGCACGCTGCTGCTGGACGAGATCGGCGACATGAGCCTGCCGATGCAGGTCAAGCTGCTGCGCGTGCTGCAGGAACGCAGCTTCGAGCGCGTCGGCGGCAACCAGACCATCCGCTGCAACGTGCGCGTGATCGCCGCCACCCACCGCAACCTGGAAGCGCGTATCGCCGACGGCCACTTCCGCGAAGACCTGTTCTACCGGCTCAACGTGTTCCCCATCGAGATGCCCGCGCTGCGCGAGCGCGCCGACGACCTGCCCGACCTGGTGATGACCATCGCCGCGCAGCTCTCGCGCACCGGCCGCGGCGAAGTGCGCTTCGCCAGCGAGACGCTGCAGGCGCTGCGCCTGTACGCCTGGCCGGGCAACGTGCGCGAGCTCACCAACCTGGTCGAGCGTCTTGCCGTGCTGCATCCMGGCGGCCTGGTGCGCGTGGCCGACCTGCCGAAGCGCTACCAGCCGGAAGGCGTCGAGGTGCCGGCCGCGCCTACCGTCGTCGCAGCGCCTGCGCCGGCCGCCACCGCACCCGCCCCGTCGGCCATCGTGGCGGCGGCCGTGACGCCCGCCGATCGCCTGCCCGAAGCCGGCATCGACCTGCGCGAGCACATCGCGCAGATCGAACTGAACCTGATCCGCGACGCGCTGGACCGCGCCGGCGGCGTGGTCGCGCATGCGGCCCAGTTGCTGGGCCTGCGCCGCACCACGCTGGTGGAAAAGCTGCGCAAGTACGGCATCGAGCGCGAAGACGTGGCGCTGGCGACGGAAAACTGACTGGCCCCGGGCGCGGTTTCCGGCACGGGTCTTGCAACCGACTACGCAAGACACCCGACGACCGAAGCACCCGCCCATGTCCGACGTCACTTCCATCCTCTCGCAGATCCGCAGCTACCAGCACCAGGTCGGTACCCGCGCACTGGAGCCGATGCCGAATCCGGGCGCGATCGGCCCGGGGCGGGTGGGACTGGAGCAGCCGGGCGTCAAGGCGCCCAGCTTCGGCGACACCCTGCAGAACGCGCTCGAGGGCGTGAACAACGCGCAGAAGACGTCCGGCGCGCTGGCCCAGGCCTTCGAACTCGGCGACCCGCGCGCCGACCTGGCGCGGGTGATGGTGGCCGCCCAGCAATCGCAGGTCGCTTTCCGCGCCACCGTCGAGGTCCGCAATCGCCTGGTGCAGGCCTACCAGGACGTGATGAACATGCCGCTGTGATGCGGCACCCACCTTCCCTTTCCTTCTCCTAGAACCGACCCGTCGCCATGGCCCTCACGCTGTCCAAGGAAGCCCTGAAGGAATCGCTGACCGCCGACAAGGCCGGCGCGGCGCTGACCAAGATGCAGGACGCCCGCGTGTTCAAGCAGATGGGCACGCTGCTGCTGATCGCCGGTGCGGTGGCGGTGGGCATGATGGTGTTCTTCTGGTCGCAGAAGCCGGCCTACACCCCGCTGTACACCGGCCTGGACGCCAAGGCCACCGCCGAAGCCACCGACATGCTGCGCGCGGCGCAGATCCCCTTCCAGCTGGACCAGGCCAGCGGCGCGATCTCCGTGCCCGAAGAAAACCTGCACGATGCCCGCCTGAAGCTGGCCGGCGCCGGCCTGGCCGAAAGCGGCCGCCTCGGCTTCGAGATGATGGAACGCGATCCCGGCTTCGGCGTCAGCCAGTTCGTCGAGAACGCGCGCTACCAGCACGCACTGGAAACCGAACTGGTCCGCACCATCACCACGCTGCGTCCGGTGCGCGACGCCCGCGTGCACCTGGCCATCCCCAAGCCCAGCGCGTTCACCCGGCAGCGCGAAGTGGCCAGCGCGTCCGTGGTGCTGGACCTGCGCTCGGGCACGATGCTGGAGCGCAACCAGGTCGATGCCATCGTCCACCTGGTCTCGTCCTCGATCCCCGACCTGGCCCCGGAGCGCGTCACCGTGGTCGACCAGAGCGGCCGCATGCTGACCATCAGCGACCCGAACAGCGAGGCCGCGCTCAACGCCGCCCAGTTCGAGCGCGTGCGCAAACTGGAAACGTCCTTCAACGAACGCATCCGCGAACTGCTGGAACCGCTGACCGGCCCCGGCCGCGTCAATGCGGAGGTCGCCGTGGACATGGACTTCTCCGTCACCGAAGAAGCGCGCGAAACCTTCGCCAACGACCCGGCCAAGATCCGCAGCGAGCAGGTCAGCCAGAACAGCGTCGCCGCCACCGGCCCGGAAGGCGTACCCGGCGCCACCAGCAACACGCCGCCGGGCCCGAATGCCGCCGCCGCGCCGAACCCCGCCGCCCCGGTGGAAACCAGCAGCAGCGCCACCCGCAACTTCGAGATGGACCGCACCCTGCAGCACACGCGCCAGCCCGCGGGCCGCGTGCGCCGCGTCACCGCCGCGGTGCTGGTCGACCACGTGCCGCGCACCGGCGAGAACGGCAAGGTGGTGATGACGGCGCTGGACGCCGCGACGCTGGYCCGCATCGAAGCGCTGGTGAAGGAGGCCGTGGGCTTCGACGCGGCGCGCGGCGACTCGGTGTCGGTGATGAACGCACCTTTCGTGCGCGAGACCGAAGCGCCCTCGGACGTTCCATTCTGGGAAAGCCCGTGGCTGCACAACCCGATGGTGCGCGACATCGCGCGCTACGGGCTGGGCGCGCTGGTGGTCGTCGCACTGCTGTTCGGCGTGCTGCGCCCGGCCATGCGCCAGATCATCAGCCCGACCGCCAAGCTGAAGCACGAGGACGACGGGATCGACGTCAACGTGGTGCACGCGGAAGACGAAGACGGCGTGGTCGCCACGCTCTCGCACGAGCACGCGCCACCGTTGCGCGCCCTGCCCTCCGATGCTTACGAAGACCGCCTGCGCCAGGCGCGGGAAGCGGTGAAGACCGACTCCAAGCAGGTCGCACAGGTGGTCAAGGACTGGGTGGCCAGCGATGAGTAACGCGCAGGACAACACGCTGACCGGTGTGCAGCGCGCCGCCGTGCTGCTGCTCTCGCWGGGCGAGGAGGACGCCGCCGAGGTGCTCAAGCACATGAACGCCAAGGAGGTGCAGAAGCTCGGCATCGCCATGGCCACCATCTCCGGCATCAGCCGCGAGGAGGTCAGGCAGGTGATCTCGAGCTTAACACCACCGGGCTGGACACGCTGAAGTGGATGGACCCGCGTGCCATCGCCGACCTGGTGCGCAACGAGCACCCGCAGATCATCGCCATCGTGCTGGCCCACCTGGACAGCGACCAGGCCGCCGATACGCTCAAGCTGCTGCCCGAGCGCACCCGCACCGACGTGCTGCTGCGCATCGCCACGCTGGACGGCATCCCGCCGAACGCGCTGAACGAGCTCAACGAAATCATGGAGCGCCAGTTCGCCGGCAACCAGAACCTCAAGGCCTCCAGCATCGGGGGCGTGAAGGTGGCGGCGAACATCCTGAACTTCATGGATTCGGGCCAGGACCAGGTGATCCTGGGCAGCATCACCCAGGTCGACGCCGACCTGGGCGCGCGCATCCAGGACCTGATGTTCGTCTTCGACAACCTGGCCGAACTCGGAGACCGCGAGCTGCAGGCGCTGCTGCGCGAAGTTCCGAACGACCGCCTGGGCCTGGCGCTGCGTGGGGCCGACGCCAAGGTCAAGGAAAAGATCACCCGCAACATGTCGCAGCGTGCCGCACAGATCCTGCTCGAGGACATGGAAGCGCGCGGCCCGGTGCGCCTGTCCGACGTGGAAGGCGCGCAGAAGGAAATCCTCGCCATCGTGCGCCGCCTGGCTGACCAGGGCGTCATCGCCCTGACCGCCAGCGCCGAGGAAATGGTATGAGCGCGCCCTCGCCCCTGCGCTGGATGCCGGCACCGCTCGACGTGGTCGTGTCCGATGCCGCCGCCGAACAGGAGGCACCGCCGCTGGTGCCGCCGACGCTGGACGAGATCCAGGCCATCCAGGACGCTGCCCATCGCGAGGGCCTGGAACGCGGCCTCGCCGAAGGCCATGCCGACGGATTCGCACAGGGCCAGTCCGAGGTGCGCCGCCTCGCCGCGCAGATGGAGGGCATCCTCGACAATTTCTCGCGTCCGCTCGACCGTCTGGAGAATGAGGTCGTCGCCGCGCTCTCCGAACTCGCCGTGCGCATCGCCGGTGCCCTGGTCGGGCGCGCGTACCAGACCGATCCGGTGTTGCTGCAGGAACTGGCGACCTCCGCGCTGGATGCCGTGGGCGGTTCGCAGCGCGAAGTCGAACTGCGCCTGCATCCGGACGACATCGCCGCACTGACGCCGGTGCTGGCAATGACGGCGCATACGCGCCTGACCGCCGACACTTCGCTGAGCCGGGGCGACCTGCGCGTGCATGCGGAAAGTGTGCGCATCGACGGCACGCTGGAAGCCCGCCTGCGCGGCGCGCTGGACACCGTGCTCAACCGGGGAGCGCGGGCATGAGTGCCCAGCCGCTGGAATGGCTGACCGCCCGCGACCTGCGCCTGTCCGCGCGGCTGTCGCAGATCAACCCCGAGCTCGGTGGCCGCGGCCTGATCCGCGAAGGCATCCTGCGCCGCGCCGTCGGCCTGACCCTGGAAGCCATCGGCTGCGAAGCGCCGATGGGCGCCACCTGCAAGGTGGAAGTCGTCGACGGCGGCTGGGTGGATGCGGAAGTCGTCGGTTTCTCCGGCGAACGCACCTACCTGATGCCCAGCGCCGAACTGCACGGACTGCTGCCCAATGCGCGCGTGGTGCCCTCGCGCCGTCGTGGCGGCGTGGAAGTCGGCGAAGGCCTGCTGGGCCGCGTCATCGACAGCGATGGCGTGCCGCTCGACGGACGCGGCCCGATCCGCGCCGAGGGCAGCGTCAGCCTCGCCGGCATCGCGATCAATCCGCTTTCGCGCGAACCCATCACCCAGCCGCTCGACGTCGGCGTGCGCGCGATCAACGCCCTGCTGCCGATCGGCCGTGGCCAGCGCGTCGGCCTGTTCGCCGGCTCCGGTGTCGGCAAGTCGACGTTGCTGGGCATGATGACCCGCTACACCGCCGCCGACGTGATCGTCGTCGGCC
>NZ_JBGFFG010000077.1:0-12435 GCF_056175765.1 Pseudoxanthomonas sp. LjRoot204_2
AACTGCAGCCGCACGCCGTGCTGGCGCATGTCCGCCGCCAGTTCGTCGCTGACCTGCGCATCGAAACCGTCGAGCAGCCGCGGCCCGCGCACGAACACCTCCACCTGGCTGCCCAGCGCCTGCAGCACGCCCGCCAGTTCGACCGCCACGTAACCGCCGCCGATGATCGCCACGCGCGGTGGCGCGGCGCACAGGTTGAAGAAATCATCGGACACCTTGCCCAGCTCGGCCCCCGGGATATCCGGGCGGACGGGATGGCCGCCGGTCGCGATCAGCAGATGCTTTGCACTGAGTGCCACGCCATCGGCATTGACCACGGTGTGGGCGTCCAGCAAGCGACCGCGGCAGGGCATCAGCACGATGCCACTCTCGTCGAGCCGCTTCATGTAACTGGCATGGATGCCGGCGATGTAGCGCTGGCGATGGACGATGAATTCCCTCCAGTCCAGCGTCGGCGGCGCCGTATCGAAGCCAAGCGACGCCGCCATCGCGATGCGCTGCGACAACTCGGCGGCCAGCCACATCGCCTTCTTCGGTACGCAACCCACGTTCACGCAAGTGCCGCCCAGCGCGTTCGGTTCCAGCAGCGCCACCTTCGCGCCGTACGCGGCAGCGCGGAACGCACCCGCGAGTCCGCCGGAACCGCCACCGATCACGATCAGGTCGAACGCCTGCGGCTTCATGCGAATCGCTCCGGTCGGTACGGCGAAGGGTCGAACGCCGGCGTGCGGCCGGTCATCAGGTCGGCCATCAGCTGGCCGGTGGAACTGCTCATGCTGATCCCGAGCATGCCGTGGCCGGCGGCGATCCAGACATGCTCATGGCCCGGCGCCCGCCCCAGCAGCGGCAGGTCGTCCCAGGTCATCGGCCGCCATCCGCACCAGCGCTCCTGCACCTCGGGGCCCACAGGCTCGCGCAGGAACTCGCGCGCACCGCGCTCCAGYGCCGCCAGCCGCATCGCGTTGAGCGTGTCGTCGTGGCCGGAGAATTCCATCGTGCTGCCCAGCCGGTAGCCGCTTTCCCAGACGGTCACGCAGACCGAGCGGTCCTTGAGCAACATCGGGTGGCGCGGTACGCGCGAGGGGCGCGAATAGGTGATCGAGTATCCCTTGCCGGGCTGGATCGGCGCCCTCACTCCCAGCGTGCGCGCAAATGCGGGGGTCCACGCACCCAGCGCGATCACCGCGTCCCGCCCTTCTCGCGTGCCCTGCGATGTCGTCAGACGCACGTCGCCCGCGGCCCGCTCCAGCCGCTCCACCCGGCAATGCGCCTCGATGCGGCCGCCCCGCTCGCGCACCACGCGTGCCAGTTCGGCCACGTAGCGGTCGGGACGCAGGCGTGCATCGCCGGGGAAGCGGATCGCACCGGCGACGCCCGGCAGCATCGCGGGCTCTTCGCGCTCGTAGGTGGTGCCGTCGAACACCTGCGTGGCGATGCCGAATTCCGCCAGCACCGCCGCCTCGTCGACGTAATGCTGGAACCGGCGGTGGTCGCGGAAGACGTAATCGAGCCCCTCTTCCTCGAACTCGCAAGCCAGGCCGTAGCGCGGTACCCAGTCCGCCAACCGCGTGCGCGCATCGTTGAGCAACGCGGAGCGCGCGTGCGTGCTCGCCCGCCAGTCGCGCACGTTGCAGCGCGCAGCGAAGCGCAGCAGCCAGTGCCACAGCGCCGGATCGACGCGCGGCTTGAGGTAGAGCGGCGCATCGGGCGTGAACATCCAGCGCAGCGCCTGCGCGACCACGCCGGGTGCGGCCAGGGGTGGCGCGTGACTGGGGGTGATGGTGCCGCAATTGCCGTGCGAGGCGCCGCTGCCGACGGTGGCGGCATCGAGGATGCGCACGCTGCGCCCGGCTTCCAGCAACGCGAGGCCCGTCGCCAGGCCGATGGCGCCACCGCCGATGATGAGGACGTCGTCGTGGGGGGATTTCACCGCCACAGTCTAGTCGCAATCATCCCTGGCGTAGACGCATGGGCTGGGGCTTCAGGTACGTCATCGACCGCCACAGCCATTCCATCGGACCGAAGCGGAACCGCGACAGCCACAGGCGGCTCAGCAGCACCTGCAGGCCGAACAGCACCAGCGCGAACACCGGTTGCCAGGCACGCGGGAGTTGCTCGAAATAGCCCAGCCCATAGCCATAGAAGCATCGCCAGCACGCCGATCGGCAGCGCGACCCAGCGCAGCGCCCGGTACAGGCGCGGGAACTCGTGCGGCCGGGCGATGGCGCCACTGCGCACGAACCACGCGCCCAGCAGGAACATGCCGAACACCACGAAGCCGAACATGGTGATGTTGCTCAGGGCCATGCCCGTACTCTTCAGTCGCTGCCAGGTGGCCTCGGCATAGCTGCCGCTGCCGTAGGCGGCCCGCTCGTTCTCGATCAGCACCTGCATCTGCTTGCCGATCTCGCCCATGGCCTTGTCCCAGCCCTCGGTGCCGCCGAGCAGCGATCCCATGCCCCCCATCAGGTACATGAAGCCGATGGGCACGACATAGATGAGCACGCCCAGCCAGACCAGCCAGCGCGCGGGCAGTGGCCGGAAAGCGAGCAGCAGGAACGAGCACAGCGCGTACATCATCAGGATGTCGCCCGCCCAGATGAAGATCGCATGGACCGCGCCGAAGGCCAGCAGCACCAGGCCGCGACGCCAGTACACCCCGGCGAACGGTCGGCCGGAGCGTTCGGCGCGCTGCGACATCACCGCGAAGCCCATGCCGAACAGCAGCGAGAACAGCGTGTAGAACTTGCCCTGCACCAGCACGTAGACCAGCAGGTCGACGGTCCGGTCCATGCCCGTGAGCGCGGGATCGAGCCCTGTCCCCGCCGCCATCACCGGCCCCACGAAACCTTCCAGGTTCATCAGCAGGATGCCCAGCAGCGCGAACCCGCGCAGCACATCCATCGCGTCGATGCGTTCGGCCACCGCGATCGGTGCCAGGTTGTCCGTCGTCTGCGCCGTCATTCCCTTCCCCTGTTCGATGGCGGATTAGACCATGCCATCCGTGGATGGCCTTCGTGCCAAAAGAAACGGCCCGCATTCGCGGGCCGTTCCGGACACTGCCGCGGGGCGCTCAGTGGTGGTGTCCACCGTCGCCATGCACGTGGCCGTGTTCGACCTCTTCCGCGCTGGCTTCGCGCACTTCCACGATCTCCACGTCGAAGTGGAGGTCCTTGCCGGCCATCGGATGGTTGAGGTCCACGTCCACCACGCTCATACCGACCTTCTGGATGGTCACCGCGCGAGGGCCGAAGTTGGTCTGCAGCACCACCTGCTGGCCGGGGATCAGGCGCTGGTTGCCGAAGTGCTTCTTCGGTACGCGCTGGGTCAGGCCGTCGCGGCGCTCGCCGTACGCATCGGCTGCGGCGACGTCGACGCCGAAGCTCTCGCCCGCCTCGCGGTCCTGCATCGCGTTCTCCAGACCGGGAATGATGTTGCCATGGCCGATCAGGATCGCCAGCGGCTCGCGGTCCTTAGAGGTTTCGATCGGCTCCTGGCCGGCTTCGGACACGGTGTAATGGAAACGGACGACGCTGTCTTTTGCGATTTTCATGCGGGACTCTGGACGGGGCCTGCCGTCGGGCAGGACGGACGCGGCTTGTCGGCCGCAAGGGAATGCGGCGAAGATGCGCCGCGATGAAGGCCCGACATTATCCCGGCTTGCCCACGCCCGCGCCACTTCGGCCGTGGGTCCTGGCCCTCTTCTGCGCCGGCCTGTGCGGGCTGGCCGGGTGCGGCGGCTCCAAGCCGCAGGCACGCAAGCCCCCACCGCCGCCCAGTCAGCGGGCATGGCCCGTGGTGCAGGCCGACGACCCGGCCGCCGCCACGTCGGTACTCATGCGGGCCATCGGACTGGTGGGAACGCCTTACCGCTACGGCGGCAACACGCCGGAATCGGGCTTCGACTGCAGCGGCCTGGTCACCTATGTGTACCGCGACATGCTCGACCTGCGCCTGCCGCGCACCTCGCGCGAGCTCGCGCAGGTGCAGGGCCCCAGGATCGAACCGGGTCGCCTGGCGCCGGCCGACCTCGTGTTCTTCGGCAGCCGCGGCAGCGTGACCCATGTGGGCATCTATGTCGGCGAGGGCCGGTTCGTACACGCCCCCAGCACCGGCGGTACCGTCCGGCTCGATCACCTGGATGGGCCTTACTGGCGCGACCATTACAGCGGCGCGAAACGCGTGCTTCGTTAGGATTCGGTCAACTCTGTGACGCGCGACGTTCACGATTAACGAATAAATAACGATTTATGAACCAAATCAGGCCGATCAGCCGGCATTATCGCCCCTGACTTGTTAAATCCCTACCGCGCGTGACGACCGACGACGACCTGCCAACAGGCCAGCCTGCCGCCACCCACCGCCTGCCGCGGAGGGTTTCCCGACTTCTTCTCAGCCTTGGCCTCTGTGCCATGGCGTCTGCCGTACAAGCACAGACTGCACCCGCGGATGTCGACGGCGCGTCAAGCCCTGCCTCCGCGGACGTCGTGCTGGCCGCCCCCGCGCCGGCCAGCAAGCCCGTCATGGCGAGCGTGAAGGAAAAGGCTGCCGAAGCCGCGACCGCCACGCTGTCCGCCCTGCTTCCCCGCCTTGCCGCCAGCGACACCTTGCCGCTGGTCGAYCGTTCCGCGATGGTCGCCGGCGACATCAGCAAGCTGCTGGCCGCCTACGACCTGAGCAAGGAAGGCGTGGTGTCGCAGGAACAGCAGGGCGGCAAGGTCAACGCCGTGCTGCAGCGCGCGCTGGCGCTGATGGGAACGCCCTACCGGTGGGGCGGCACCTCGCCCGACAGCGGCTTCGACTGCAGCGGGCTGGTCGGTTACGTCTTCCGTACCGCGCTGGGCATCGAACTGCCGCGCGTTTCCCGCGACATGGCCTCCAAGGCCGATGCCGAACTGGTCGCCGCGCGCGAAGAGCTGCGTCAGGGCGACCTGGTGTTCTTCGGCCTGAAGGGTCGTATCAACCACGTCGGCATCTACGTGGGCGAAGGCCGCTTCCTGCACTCGCCGAGCAGCGGCAAGGACGTGCGCGTGGACAGCCTGATCACCGGCTACTGGGCCAACCGCTACCTGAGCGGCCGCCGCGTCGCGATGTAAGCGCCGCCGATTCGCGACACAACGAAGGCCGCCACGCGCGGCCTTCTTCTTTTGAGCGCGTCGTTGCAACGCGGCTTGCACCGCAGTGCCGATTGCCGCCATCCTCCCGCAGGCGCGGCCACCCTGCGCATGCCACCTGTTTCTTCGCGCCGAAGGGGAGTCGTACGCGATGCAGGCTTCACTGCTGACCAACCTGCTGCTGCCACTGGCCTTGGGCATCATCATGCTCGGGCTGGGATTGGGACTGACGCTGGACGATTTCCGCCGGGTCGCACGCTATCCGCGCGCGGTGCTGATCGGGCTCGCGCTGCAGACCCTCCTCCTGCCCTGGGTGGCCTTCGGCCTGGCGCTGGGATTCGGCCTRCCAGCCGAACTCGCCGTGGGCCTGATGCTGCTGGCCGCCTCACCCGGCGGCGCCACGGCCAATATCTACAGCCACCTGGCGCGCGGCGACGTGGCACTGAACATCACCCTGACCGCGATCAACAGCCTGCTCTGCCTGCTGACGCTGCCGGTGATCCTCAACCTGTCGCTGGAATACTTCCTCGGCGCGGGCCAGTACGTACCGCCCCCGACCAAGAAAGTGGTGGAAGTCGCGGCGATCATCCTGCTGCCCGTCGGCATCGGCATGCTGCTGCGCGCGAAACTGCCGGGCTTCGCAGCACGCGCGGAGAAACCCATACGGCTGCTGTCGGTCCTCGTGCTCGCGTTGCTGGTGGTCGCGGCGGTCGTGCAGGCACGCGAAACGCTGGCCACCTACTTCGCCATCGTCGGCCTGGCCTGCTTGCTGTTCAACCTGGCCAGCATGGGCGCCGGCTATGTGGCGCCGCTGGCGCTACGCCTGCCGAAGAAGCAGGCCATCGCCATCGCGATGGAAATCGGCATCCACAATGGCACGCTGGCGATCTTCATCGCGCTCAACGTGCTGGAGAAGCCGACGATCTCCGTGCCCGCCGCAGTCTACAGCCTGCTGATGTTCGTCACGGCGGCGGTGTTCGCCTGGTGGGTGTCGCGCAGCGCGCGTGAGGCCAACGTTTAGCTGTCGGTAGCGGAACCGCGCGCCACATACGCCATGCTGATCGATGCGGGCGCCGTGTCGGCGAACCCGAACTGCGCATAGAGGTGCCTGGCCTCACCATCCGCGACCAGCATGACGTAGGCCGACGCCGGTGCGTTCGCGCGCAGCCAAGCATCCAGCGCGGCCATGATGCGCTTGCCCAATCCCTGCCCCTGGTGGTCACGTCGCACGGCGATGTCCGCGACGACGAACACGGTGCCGCCGTCGCCGACCACCCGCCCCATGCCGATCACGTCACCGGCTTTCACCAGGCTGACGCCGTACAGCGTGTTCGCAAGCCCGCGTTCGGCGGCTTCCCGCGACTTCGGCGACAGGCCCGTCTCGATGCGGAGCCGCCGGTAGGTCGTCGCATCGGGAAACGACTTGAGCAGTTCGATCGTCCCAGCGTCGCTCATGGCGTTGGCGCTGCGTCGTCCGCGAGGCCGACGTTCGTCGACGCCGATTCGTAGACCTCCCTGTCCAGCAGACCGGTTTCCTTCGCCACCAGCACCGGCACCAGCATCTGGCCGGTGACGTTGGTCATCGTGCGCATCATGTCGAGGATGCGGTCGATCGCCACCAGCAGGCCGATGCCCTCCAGCGGCAGGCCCGCCGCGCTCAGCACCAGGGTCACCATCACCGTCGCCGTCCCCGGTACGCCGGCCGTGCCGAAGCTGCCCAGCACGGACGCCAGCAGGATCACGAAGTACTGGTTGACCGACAGGTCCAGCCCGAAATACTGCGCCACGAAGATAGAGGTCAGCGCGGGATAGATCGCGCCGCAGCCGTCCATCTTGATGCTGGCGCCGAGCGGCACGGCGAACGCGGCGTAATCCTTGTCGACGCCGAGGTTGTGGGTGACGCTGCGCAACGCGACCGGCATCGACGCGAAGCTGGACGAACTGACGAACGCCACCTGCATGCCCGGCGCGGCGCCACGGAAGAACTTCCACGGGTTCAGGCCATGCGCGAGCAGCAGGCTGCCGTACACCACCACGATGTGGAGCGCGCAGGCGACATACAGCGCACCAATGTAGCTGCCCAGCGGCAGCAGCTTCTCGAAACCGTACGTGCCCACCAGCGAACCGATCAGGCCGAAGGTGCCGATCGGCGTCATCTCCAGCACGAAGCGCGTCACCTGCACCATCGTGTCGCTGGCCTCGCCCGCGAGCTTGCGCAGGCCCGCGCTGCGTTCGCCGAGCTTCACGAGTGCGAAGCCGAGCAATCCCGCGAAGAAGATTACCTGCAGGATCTTGCCTTCGGTCAACGCCTTGAACGGATTGGCTGGCACGATGTCGAGCAGCACCTGCACCGGCGTGGGCACTTCGCGCACCTGGTAGTCCGGCGCCATCATCAGCCCGCTGATGCCCTTTCCGGGTTGCACGATCCAGCCCACCGCCAGGCCCACGCAGACGGCCATCGCGGCGGTGATGGCGAACCACAGAAACGTGCGTCCGCCGAGTGCGGCGACCGATTTCTGTCCATGCAGGCTGGACACTGCATTGATCACCGCAAAGAACACCAGCGGTACCGCGATCATCTTGATCAGCGTGACGTACAGATCACCCAGCGGCTTCAGCCAGATGCCTGCCGCCGGCCCCATCAGCCAGCCCGCAAGCGCGCCCAGCGCGAAGCCGGCCACGACGCGCTGCCAGAACGGGATCTTCAACCAGGCCGAGACCAGCTTCATCCAGACGACTCACGTAGGCGGACGCGACACCTTAGCCCAAGGCCCCGCATGCGGCGAGCCTGCGCGCGGAATGCCGGGTGTCATGAACAGGACACTGCCCGAACGGCATAATGACGCGTCCGTCATTCCCCGGTTCGCCATGCCCCCTCGCTCTTCCGTGTCGCCGCTCGCCGGCATGACCCTGCTCGTCGCACTGGCCGGCTGCGCCAGCACGCCGCCCGCACCGACCCAATCTTCGATTCACGTCAACGTCCCCGTGGTCGCGCACCCCAAGGGCGAGACACCGCAG
Source organism: Pseudoxanthomonas sp. LjRoot204_2 (assembly GCF_056175765.1). NCBI lineage: Bacteria > Pseudomonadati > Pseudomonadota > Gammaproteobacteria > Lysobacterales > Lysobacteraceae > Pseudoxanthomonas > Pseudoxanthomonas sp. LjRoot204_2. Next base: position 8,133 of record NZ_JBGFFG010000077.1, read on the forward strand.
TGGTGGTATCGGAATGGTGCGGCGAAAGCGGCGGCAAACGGTGCCATGCAGGGACGCGCGAAGAACGTCATCGTCTTCCTCGGCGACGGCATGAGCCTGACCACCGTGGCCGCGGCGCGCATCTTCGAAGGCCAGCGCAAGGGCATGCCGGGCGAAGAAAACCTGCTGAGCTGGGAACGCTTCCCGCACACCGCTTTCAGCAAGACCTACAACACCGATTCGCAGACGCCCGATTCCGCCGGCACGATGACCGCCGTCGCCACCGGCGTGAAATCGCATATGGGCGCCATCGGTGTCTCCGCCGGCCATAAAGGCGAGTGCACGCCCGATGGCAGCAAGGACCTGCTCAGTTGGCTGACCCTGGCCGACAGCGCCGGGCTGGCCACCGGCATCGTCACCACCGCGCGCATCACGCATGCGACGCCCGCCGCGACGTACGCGCACGTGTCGCATCGTGACTGGGAAAACGATACCGACCTGCCGCCCGACGCCATCGAAGCGGGCTGCAAGGACATCGCCCAGCAACTGCTGTCCGCCGCTCGCTTCGGACATGGCCCCACCGTGGCATTGGGCGGTGGTCGCGGTGAATTCCTGCCTATCGATGTGCGCGATCCCGAAGAGGACGACAAGGTCGGCCAGCGTCTGGACGGCCGCAATCTGGTGGACGAATGGAAGCAGGCGCATCCGCAGGGTGCGTACGTCACCAACACGCAGCAGCTGGAGGCCGCAATCGATGCGCCACAACTGCTGGGACTGTTCGAATACGACCACATGCAGTTCGAGCATGACCGCCGCAAGGATGCGCAGGGCGAGCCTTCGCTGGCCGAGCTGACCCGCACGGCGATCCGCACGCTGTCGCGCAAGCCCGAGGGTTTCGTGCTGCTGGTGGAAGGCGCACGCATCGACCACGCCAACCACTACGGCAACGCCTACCGCGCGCTCGATGAAACGGTCGCGATGTCCGATGCCGTGCAGGCCGCGCTCGAAGCGACCTCGCCCGACGACACGCTGATCCTGGTCACCGCCGACCACTCGCACACGCTCAATTTCGTCGGCTATCCCGTGCGCGGCAATCCCATCCTCGGCAAGGTGCGTGGCCAAGGTGGCGAAGACGATACGCCGGGCGACCTCGCGCGCGACCAGACCGGGCAGACGTTCACCACGCTGACCTACGCCAACGGTCCGGGCTACACCGGCGCCAGCAACCGCCAGCCCGCAGGCCCGAAGAAATTCCTGCATGCGCCCAGCAGCGTCGAACCGTCGGAGGGCCGCCCCGACCTGAGCCATGTCGACACCGAGCATCCGGACTACTTGCAGGAAGCCTTGGTGCCGCTGAAGTCGGAATCACACGGCGGCGAAGATGTCGGCATCTGGGCCATCGGCCCCGGCAGCGACGCCGTACGCGGCACCGTCGAACAGAACACGATCTACCACGTCATCGTGCAGGCCACGCCGGCGTTGCGCGCGCGCCTGTGCGCTGCAGGCACATGCGATGCGAACGGGGTGCCCGTCGAGCTGCCGAAGCCGGCGGATTTCCAGAAGAAGTAACTCCGCGGGATCAGCAACGTTGCTGTAGGAGCGGACCATGCCCACGATGCTTTTCCGCGGGGAAACCTAAAAGCATCGCGCCCTTAGGGCGCTCCTACATAGAGCGGGGAGACTGACTCAGCTAGTGCCTTGGCCGAAGCGGCCGAAGAAGACACGACACATCTGGCGCCGGATCGCAGTGCACCTGGATTCCGCCGCCTGAAAGACCGCTCGTCAGAACGGCTTCGCCAACACCAGCCACACGATCGCGATCAAGGCGAACAACGGCAGTTCGTTGAACCATTTCAGTGCCGTCGGCGATGGCAACGACTTTCCCTTTGCCACGCCCTTCAACCAGCGACCGGTGACGATGAAGTGCGCCAGCACCAGCGCGACCAACGTCAGCTTGGCGTGCAACCAGCCGCCGCTGATGCCGAAGTAAAACCACAGCACGCCACCGAGGATCACCGCGATGCCGAACATGCTGTGGCCGAAGCCGTACAGGCGGCGCCCCATCAGCAGCAGGCGCACCTGCACGTCGGGCTGCCCGGTCGTCTCGGCCAGGTTGACCAGGATGCGCGGCAGGTAGAACACGGTCGCCATCCAGGCGATCACGAAGACGAGGTGGAAGGTCTTGACCCACAGATACATGCGGCTGGCTCCGTCTGGCTGCGCGGGATGGCGTGCGGCGCATAGGATAGCGCGCCGCATCGCGTAAGCTTCCCGCCTTTCCGCACGCCGGGCACGCGCATGACCAAGCAGTACGACGCCGACTACTTCCAGCGCTGGTATCGCGACGGCGACATCGGGGGCGCACCGCGGCTTGCGCGCAAGGTGGCGCTGGCGGTGGCGGTGGCTGAATACCACCTGGAACGACCGATCCGCACGGTGCTGGACATCGGTTGCGGCGAAGGCGCGTGGCGTGCGCCACTGCTGAAGCTGCGGCCGAAACTGCAGTACCTGGGCTTCGACGGCAGCGAGTACGCCGTCCGCCGCTTCGGTCGCACGCGCAATCTGCACTACGCACGCTTCGAAGAGTTCGAATACCTGCGCCCATGCGAACCCGTCGATCTGCTGGTCTGCTCGGACGTGCTGCATTACGTGCCGACCCGCGAACTCAAGCGCGGGCTACGGGGCCTGGCGGAGTTGAGCGGCGGCGTGGCCTTCCTGGAGACGTTCGCGAAGGAGGACGCGTTCGAAGGCGACCATGACGGCTTCCAGCCGCGCAGGGCGGCGTGGTACCGGCAGGCCTTCCATGGCGAGGGGTTCCAGTCCATCGGAAACCATTGCTGGCTGGGCCCGCGACTAGCGGGCGACGTGGCGGTACTGGAGGCCGCGGATTTCCGGCCGATAACCTGAACAGGCCGCGCGCGGCGGCACCCGGCTTTGGGGTATGCTGCGACGCAGCACCGTGCACCAAAAGCGGGAATCCGGACAGCCATGACCTTGTACCAACTGCACGAACTCGGACGCGCATGGATGGCGCCACTGGCCTACATGGCCGAAGCCAATGCAAGGATGTTCTCGACACCGACCAGCTGGCTCTCCAATGTGCCGGGCGCCGAGCGCATCGCCGCCGGCAACGAACTCGTCCACCGCATCGGCAAGGATTACGAAAAGCCGGCGTGGGACATCCGCGAAGTCGAGGCGCACGGTCGCACCGTGCCCGTGGTGGAGCTGGAAGCGCTGAAGAAGCCCTTCTGCCGCCTGCTGCGGTTCAAACGCTACACCGACGATGCGGCCACCATCGCCGAGCTGAAGGACGACCCCACGGTCCTGGTGGTCGCGCCGCTGTCCGGGCACCACGCCACCCTGCTGCGCGATACCGTGCACACGCTGCTGCGCAACCACAAGGTTTACGTGACCGACTGGGTCGACGCGCGCATGGTCCCCGAATCGGAGGGCGCTTTCAGCCTCGATGACTACGTTGCCTACGTGGAGGAGTTCATCCGCCATATCGGCGCGGAGAAGCTGCACGTCATCAGCGTCTGCCAGCCGACGGTACCGGTGCTTGCTGCGGTTTCGCTGATGGCCGCGCGTGGCGAGCCCACGCCGCGTTCGCTGGTGATGATGGGTGGGCCGATCGATGCGCGCCGCAGTCCGACCGAAGTGAACAGYCTGGCGACGCGCAATCCGCTGTCGTGGTTCGAGAACAACGTCATCCATACCGTGCCGATGCCTTACCCGGGCGAAGGCCGCCGCGTGTATCCCGGGTTCCTGCAGCATGCCGGCTTCCTCGCGATGAACCCCAGCCGGCACTTCATGTCGCACTGGGACTTCTATGCCGACCTGGTGAAGGGCGACCTGCAGGACGCAGAATCGCACCGCAAGTTCTACGACGAATACAACGCCGTGCTCGACATGCCGGCCGAGTATTACCTGGACACCATCCGCACCGTGTTCCAGGAATTCCTGCTGCCGCGCGGCGAGTGGACGGTCAATGGCGAACTCGTGAAGCCGGCCGCCATCAGGAAGACCGCACTGATGAGCATCGAGGGAGAACTCGACGACATCTCCGGCCAGGGCCAGACCGCTGCCGCGCACGACCTGTGCACCGGCATCGCGAAAGCGCACCACAAGCACCTGACCGTCGAAGGCGCCGGCCACTACGGCATCTTCAGCGGCCGTCGCTGGCGCGAGAAGGTCTATCCGCAGGTGCGCGATTTCATCGCCAAGTACGCCGGTTGATCCGACCCGGGGTGGCGGGACGCCAATCGCGACACTGTCGAACGACCGGCGCCTCCAGGCTCAGCAAGAAGGCCGCCCTCACGGGCGG